>JAFLJW010000158.1 GCA_022712815.1 Pseudodesulfovibrio sp.
GATCATGGATGCCCTGCGCATGGCCATCTGGCGTCGTCTGCCTGCCCGGGGTTTAATATTCCATTCAGATAGGGGAAGTCAGTATTGCAGCAACGATTTTCGAAAAATGTTGAAAAACCATGGAATGGTCAGCAGTATGAGCCGGAAAGGGAACTGTTGGGATAATGCTGTAGCAGAGAGTTTCTTCGGTAGCTTGAAAACCGAGAGGGTCTTTTTTACAAACTATACGACCCGAGAGAATGCCCGAAGAGACATCGTTGATTACATTGAAATGTTTTATAATAGCAACAGGCGTCATTCCTATCTGGGCTATGTGAGTCCAAAGGAATTTGAAAAATTGTGGCTTTTAGAAAAAGCCGCTTAACGAAGTGTCCACTTTTACTTGACCAGGTCAATTAGCCACTACTTGGCATAGAAGACAGGCAATTCTAGCCCAAGAAGCTGGTATTTCAAAAAGTTTTATGTCGGAAGTGGTTAAAGGCAAAAAAAAATTAACATTTGAAAAGAGAAACAAAATTGCAAGTATCTGTGGTTATTCATATGATGAATTTCTCCAACATGGTAAAGAAATTTTAGAAAATCTAAACGGAGTAACTTCAGAAAAAAATAACCCCACTCCAATGGATCCCGCTATCCAGATCCTCCAGGAGGCCTTGGAAGAAACCGGTGTCGAAATCAATGACAAACAAAAAGAAGCCGTGATAAAAATTCTCCGAGAAGAGTTAAAAGAGTCTGGAATTAAAACCAAAGAAGGGATTATGAAGTATCTTGAGGCTTTTGGGAAATAATTCTTGTAAATTGAGATTTATATTATTCCAAAAAAATTCACATCTTTAATGTACTTGATTTCAGCACTGAACATCTGAGGCAGGATCTCAGTATATTTCTTGTTGAATTTTTTAACTATCACGAGTAAAGAACAGACTTGACCTCTCTATTATGAATTTGATATTTAGTTAAAAATTAAATAGGATTCTGATTCATTTAACTAGCTCCAAAAGGAAAAAATGCTGGAAACAGATCCCATAAAGAAACTGTACAAATGCTTAACAGGCAAAGGGGGGTTACCCCTTGAGCCGAATGATCCCTATTATGTACCGATCCTGGAGGCCACACCGGAAAAAGATCCCATTCTTTCTCTCTGGAACCGCATTGATATGGCAGAATCGGAAAGCATTAATCTGTTAACCGGTTTTCGAGGAAATGGGAAAAGCACGGAACTTCTGCGCCTGAAGAGTATGCTGGAAGAAAGTGACTGCCAGGTTTTCCTGGTGAATATGCAGGAATATGTTTTGATGACCAAGCCTCTGGCCCTTTCAGATTTTATCCTCTCTCTGATGGCCGCCCTGGCCGGAAAAGTAGAGGAATCAATCGAAGGCCTTGCTCCATTGAGCCAGACTTACTGGAAAAGGTTAAATAAATTTCTAACCACTGAAGTTAACCTTGAGACCATAGATATTGAAAGCAAAGTCCCGGGTGCTGCGGCAAAACTGGGTTTTAAATTGAAAACCGATCCAGAATTCAAATCAAAGATACAAAAACACCTGGAAGGACACTTAACCCGCATGGTGGAAGATGCACGGGAATTTGTGGATGGGCTGGTAACGGGAATTCGAAAAATTTCAAAAGATCCGGATAAAAAAGTGGTCCTTCTGGTGGATTCTTTGGAACAACTCCGAGGGGTCGGTGAGGATTCAGAAAAAATTTATGCCAGCGTGGTGGAATTATTCTCGGGCCAATCCGCCAACCTCTATTTCCCAAAATTGCATGTGGTATATACGATCCCCCCCTATTTAACAGCACTTGCCCACAATCTTGGCAGAAGTCTTGGGGGAAACCCTGTTACCCAGTGGCCCAATATCCATGTCCGGGATTCTAAAAACAAAAATGATGATAAAGGCTTGGCCCTCATGGAATCCATTATTACAAAGCGATTTGCCGACTGGCAAACCATGATCCCCAAGCAAACCCTTCTCAAGCTGGCAACCGTTTCTGGGGGAGATATTCGGGATTTTTTCCGCTTGATCCGGGAGTGTACCATCGCTCTTCGTAACGCACGGCTTTCGAACCCAGACGCAGCGCTGGATCCAATTTCCATTGAGAGGGTCATCCGCCAGCTTCAAAATGATCTGCTTCCCATTGCAGATGACGATGCCCAATGGCTGAGGCGAATTCATGATACCAAAAGGGCCGGGCTCAGTTCTGAAAAGGATCTGCCGACCCTTGCCCGTTTTCTTGATTCCAACCTGATAATGAACTATCTCAACGGCGAACCCTGGTACGATATTCACCCCTTGCTGATTGAGGAAATCAAGCTCCCTGATGAAGCTGGGAACGGGTAGCAAGCATGATCGAAGAGACCTTCTTGAACCTGGAGGGGGAAGAAGCATGGTTGCGCCTGAAGCAACATCTGGAATGGAGCGATCATTTTGCCCTGGGGTTTATTTTCACAGATCACCCAACGGTAATTCATCTTTTCAGGGAGCGGTTAGCCAAAATTTACAAGGCCCGCGTAACGCGTCTGATATCATCTGACCTTGAACAACCGTCAGACCTTTTAACAAAATTAATACCGAATCTGCTGCATCCCACAACCCTTCAACAGGTGTCGGAAAGACCTAACTGGGTTGATTTAAGCAGTTATTCAGGGGACGATTGGGCTCAAGCCCGGATCTCCTTTTTAATCCGCCTTAACGAGCAGCGGGAATCCCTTCGAAAATCCTTAAAAACCCCTCTGGTGCTGATACTCCCAACTTCTGAACGCACCCGGATAAGAACATTGGTCCCTGATATCTGGGCAATCCGGGATTTCAGTATAGACACGGGGGCCTGGCTTACCTTGGCCCCCGACCTAATCCAGGTCCGGGGAAAGCATCCGGGTACGCAGTTTCCGTTAACAGATTTTGAAACCTCTCTGGTTAAAGAATGGGAGCGTTTGAAGGAAAAAAAGACATTGGACCGTGGTTTTTTGCTTGCCGCTGAGCGTGCCCAAAGGGTTAGTCTTAAGGCCGGGCACCTTAAAATGGCTGCCCGGATTGCCGAAAGCCAGAGACGGTTTGCAAAAAAACTTCTCAAACGAATGGGAGAAACGCCGGAATCCTTACGGGATCTCTCTGTGTCCTTGATGAATGTCGGAGACTGTCTAATAGCGTTAGGCAGGTTGGAAAACGCCTTTGAGAGCTATTCAGAAAGCCTTGAGATCCGTCGGCAAATTCTCAAACAAGTGGGAGAAACGCCGCAATCTTTACGGGATTTCTCTGTGTCCTTGGAGAAGGTCGGAAATTGTCTAATAGCGTTAGGCAGGTTGGAAAAAGCCTTTGAGAGCTATTCAGAAAGCCTTGAGATCCGTCGGCAAATTCTCAAACGAGTGGGAGAAACGCCAGAATCCTTACGGGATCTCTCTGTGTCATTGGATAATGTCGGAAAATGTCTAATAGCGTCAGGCAAGTTGGAAAAAGCCTTTGAGAGCTATTCAGAAAGCCTTGAGATCAGTCGGCAAATTCTCAAACAAGTGGGAGAAACGCCAGAATCCTTACGGGATATCTCTGTGTCCTTGAATAATGTCGGAGACTGTCTAATAGCGTTAGGCAGGTTGGAAAAAGCCTTTGAGAGCTATTCAGAAAGCCTTGAGATCCGT
>JAFLJW010000331.1 GCA_022712815.1 Pseudodesulfovibrio sp.
TCCCATCATGTTCAGACTGGAGCATTACCTTGAATACGAGGATGATGGCGCGACTCGTGCGCGGTACATGTTTTTGGCCCTTGAGGATGGGGCGTCTGATGTATTGATCAAGATGCAACCCCTGTCAGGCGGGGACGTGAATATTTACAAGCAGGTGAGCATCAAGATCGGCAGAGACAACAGCTTTTTCAAGTAGTTTTTTTGCAGCAGACCGGTGAACAGCCAAGCGGTTTATTTCTTGTCAAAGCGCTGGGCTGTTTTGGTCAGGGTGAAGTCGAGCTGGGTAACCCCCTCCATGACTTTCATGCTCAGGGTAAGGGGGCTCATGTAGATTTCCCGCCAGTCGAATACGATGGTCAGACCGTTTTCGTTCTCGCTCAATTCCTTTATGATCGGCCGGATATTCACTTTTTTCAGGACGCCTTTCTTGGTGCGCTTTTCAATCAGGAATTCTTTTGTCTCCATGAACTTTGTCCATTGAGCCATCCGTTTTTCAGTGTCCCGTGCGAATTGAAGTTCAAAGACTTCCTCTACGGACTGAGGCTGTTTTTTGCTCATGGTCAATTTGTCCGCTTTGAGCGGCTTGAGACCTGTGGGCATGTTCGGGATGAGCCGCTTGACGACCTCGGCGGGTTCAAAGTCTTCGCGCAGGTAAATTCTGATCCATTCCGCAGAGCTTGAGACTCCGACAGGCAGGGCTTTGCCAAAAGAGAGTTTCGGCATCGGGTGGAACCCGGCGGAGAAGCTCAGGGGGAGCCTGGCTCGTCTGAAAGCGCGTTCGAAAACAGCTTGGAGTTCCAACTGGCTCAGGTAGGCGGAAGGGCCGTTTTTTTCATACCAGATGCGAAAGTGGGATTCCCGGACGGTCAGGTCCGGTTTTTCAATCGAATAGGGCGGCTGTTCGTTTTCCTGATCGCGTTTTGTGAAGATGACTTTTGGGCGGATGTCCTTGTCTTTGGCCTGTGTTTCAAGGGTGGAGACATGGCTGTCGAATTCGCATACGCCGCAGTTGCGGCACGCGGCGTAGCGACAGTCATCGGTGATGGTGCCGGACAGGGCGCGTTCTCGTTCCTTGAGCAGGAATTTTTTGGTCAGGCCGCAGGAGAGATGATCCCACGGAAGAGATTTTTCCGGGTCACGCGGACCGGTGAATTCATCCCAGGAAAGGCCCAGTTCATCCATGGCCTTTTTGTACGGTTCCAGATTGAGGTGGTCCTTCCAACTGGAAAAGAGCGCACCACTTGCATAGGCCTTTTCCACGACATCGGCCAGTCGCCTGTCACCGCGGGAGAACACGCCTTCGAGCGAGGTCATCTGCGGCTCGTGGTACTTGATGCTGATCCGTTTGTGCTTGCGGAATTCGCCGCGCAGGTAACCGATACGGCGATAGATCTCATCATAGGAGATTTGCGGCTCCCATTGAAATGGTGTCTGGGGCTTGGGCACAAAGGGTGATACCGCTGCCGAGACCTGAAGCCGCTTGATATGTTTGCCTGCGGCGTCTCGCACCTTGAGGCACAGGTCAACTATGGCATCGAGGTCTTCGTCTGTCTCGGTGGGCAGGCCGATCATGAAATAGAGTTTGACCCCCTGCCAGCCGTTGTCAAAAAGCATCCTGACGTGCTTAATCAATCCTTCCTCATCCACACCCTTGTTGATGACATCGCGCATGCGCTGGCTACCGGCTTCGGGGGCCAGAGTCGCGCCGGTGCGGCGGATGGAGGAGATGCGTTCCATGATCGGGGCGGACAGCGAACCGACACGCAGGGACGGCAGGGAAATGGAAATCTGTTCGGCCGCACATTTGTCGAAACTGCGTGTGAAAAGTGAGTCGAGAGCGGAAAAATCGCCAGTGGACAGGGAGAGGAGGGAGGTCTCTTCATACCCGGTTTCGGCAAGTCCTTTGGTCAGTATCTCATCCAGATTGTCAAGGGATCGTTCACGTACAGGTCGATAGATCATGCCCGCCTGACAGAACCGGCAACCACGGGTGCAGCCGCGAGCGATTTCAAGTGTCAGGCGGTCGTGAACCGCGCCAAAGGGGACGGTCACACCAGTGGGAAAGGGGGTGGTGTTCAGGTCGTCCACCACGGCTTTTTCCACTACTTCATATCCATCGACAAGTGGCTTGTACGGTTCGCCCGGACCTTGATCTTCAAAGAACGACGGGACATAAACACCGGGAATTTTGATGAGCCTGTGCAGCAACTCGTCGCGTGAAATCTTGTCCTGCTTGCCCTGCTCGATGCATGAAAGGACTGACGGCAGAGACTCTTCGCCATCGCCGATGACCATGGCATCAAAGAACGGGGCCATTGGTTCTGCGTTGAAGGTCGCACCTCCGCCAGCAATGATGAGCGGGTGAGACTCATCCCGGTCAGCCGCGCGGAATGGGATGTCCGCCAGGTCGAGCATGTAGAGAATATTGGTGTAGCACAATTCGTGGGTGAGGCTGAAGGCGATGGCATCGAGTTTGCCAAGGGGGGTATCTGATTCCAGAGTCGCCAGCGGGACACCGTGTTCGCGCATGATGGCGGTGGTTTCCTCGCACGGGGTGAAGACCCGTTCGGCCCAGAACTGCGGGTGCTGGTTGACCGCCAGGGATAGGATTTTCTGCCCCAGATAGGACATGCCTATTTCATACATGTCAGGGAATGCAAGGGCGCACCGGACCGTGACCGTGGACGGGTCCTTGAATGTCGCGCCCCATTCGCTGCCCAGGTAGCGGGTCGGGCGGGGGAGGATGGGCAGAAGTTCTTTCATGTATTTAGCCTTGCTGACGAAAAAACGGGGTCGGTTAATTCAGAACCGGCCCCGTTGTATGATGTTGCTATGTGGTTGCCTAAACGAGGTTCAGGCCGCCGGAACCACTGTTGTCCGCGCCGGAGAGGTCGAGACCTCCGCTGGACATGGAGATATTGGTGACGGCTTCGATGTATTTGGTCTTCAGTTCCTCGGGGCAGTTCTTGAACTCGAACAGGACGTTGCTCATGGCAATTTCACCATGCATCTCCTGATCAAAGGGGTAGCCGAACGGCAGCAGGACCATCTGGCTTCCTCCCTGCTGGGTGGGCATGGCCTGAATGGCTGCGGGGTCGATGATCTTTGTGCCTGTTTCGTCTATTTTGCCTACGACCATGTCGCCGCTGACAAGTTTGACCAGTTTGATATTCTCGCTCATGAATCTCTCTCCTTGATGTTGTTGTCGGCTCCCTAAGTAGGTATGGGGCCGCTTGCTGTCAAGACAGCAATTTGTTTTGCCAGTTTCGAAATTTATCTTGGTCTAGAGCTTTTTCACTGGATCAATGGCGGGAACGTGCGTTGGCGGGTTGACTTGCCAGATCAGGACTGCGCCCACGATGCAAAGTATTCCGCAGATGGTGAAGGCCATGGGAAAGTTATTCATGTCGCCGAGTATTCCGCCTAAAATGGGGCCGAAAATACCGCCCACACCATAGGAAAGGAAGATGAACGGGTAGTTCTGGCCGACATTTTTCGCGCCGAATGTGTCGGCGGTCATGGTCGGGAACAGGGCGAAATTGCCGCCGAAATTGAAGCCGATGAAGGTTGCTCCCACATAGAGGACTATTTCGTGCTGGGCCATGGATGGGAAGGCCATGACGCAGATTCCCTGTGTTGCGGCCATGATGATGATGGAAGCCTTGCGGCCCATGAGATCGCTCATCATGCCCCAGGCGATGCGGCCAAGGCCATTTGCCAGACTGAAGAAAACGGCCATGGCCGTGCCTGCGATGGCACTGGCCTCGGCAGCCGTATATCCGGCCCCTTCCAGTGCTTCCATGGGGTAGAGTTTCATCAGGCCGATGGACATTAGCCCCGCACCTGCGCTGAAAACAAATGTCAGGAAAATGAGATAGAATTGGCGGGTGGCGAGCATTTCCCTGTAGGAGAATACGTTTTCTCCGGTGGATTCGTTGCCGTTTGCGGGCTTGAGTGGCTCGTAGCCTTTCGGGAGCCAGTCTTCAGGAGGGAAGACCATCCAGATACTGCCGATGATGACCAGAGCGGCGAACGCGATACCGTAAACGATGAAGGTGGCGGATATTCCGAAAGCGGAGATGAAATGGCCCCAGGAACCGGCCAGCTTGACCCATCCCATGGCTCCGAATCCGAATCCGGCTACGGCAAGTCCTGTTATCAGGCCTTTCTTGTCCGGGAACCAGCGCATGCCCACGGCGATGGGTACCACATATCCGATGCCGATCCCTGCACCGCCGATAATACCGATGAAAATGAGCAACGGCCAGAAGTGTGTGCCAGCGAACAGTCCGGCAAGGGCATATCCGGTGCCAAGGACGGTTCCGCTGATAACGGTCAGTTTGCGTGGCCCCCAGTCTGCGAGCCTGCGTCCTGACCAGACCATGATTAGCGAAAGAGTGGCAAGTGCCACGGCAAAGACGACCTGAGTCTCGATCTTGGACCAGCCCGCGGTCTTGAGGGCCGGAGTGAACACCGACCACGCGTAGATTGCGCCAAGGCAGAGCTGGATCAGGATTGCGCCCAGCACAACGAACCAGCGGTTCATTATTTTTTCACCTGTCATTGGTTTCTCCTTTTTGGAATTAAAGGCATATAGCATTTAATTGCCGGTTGATAAATATCGAAAAACAACCTCCGGTTTGTCCCTGGTGGTTGTTCTTGTTGTTACAGTGTCCGCGAGCATGAGAAAGGCAATCAAAAAGACGTGAGTTGCCTTGCACAACTCCCGTCTCAGACTGTTGACAAAGTCAGTTCTGGCAGGTTGTTGACAATGGTTCGAGTGCTAGGCGCAAAAAAAGTTCAAGGCCAACGTGTACTTCCTGTACGTTAGGATTTGATTTTTTTTGTAGCAACGACGCAATTGGACCTTTGTCAGCAACCTGAGGCGGGAGTTGTCTTGTACAACTCCCGCCTTGGTTTACTGATGAGATAAGTCTCAGTTGATTGTCTATGCCTTTTCCGGGCCATGCAGGACAGCCATTATTTCACTGACATCGTGCGGCAGAGCTGCTTCTCCCTTGGAGGAGTATTCCATCTTCGACACCGCGTAGATGGCGATGAAGGTCAGGATCATGACAAATCCGCCCGGGTTCTTGAATTGCAGGAATACAGGCAGCATATCCTTGCCGAGGATCATGAAGAAGGAGCCGACAAGACCTGTGACCAGACCGGCACACGCGCCGCCCTTGGTCATCTTTGGCCACCAGACGCCCATGACCAGCACGGGGAAGAAGGTGGATGCGGCGATGGCGAATGCCAGTCCGACCAGAACTGCAATCTGCATGTTCTCGGCCCAGAGTCCCAGCGGGATGCCCAGCAGTCCGATGAAGACGGATGCTATGCGGGCCACCTTGACGCGGGAGCGTTCAGGCATGTCCGGGTTGAAGATGTTGACCACCAGATCGTGACCGATGGCCCCGGAACAGGCGATGATCAGACCGGCGACTGTGGACAGGATGGCGGCAAAGGCGCCAGCCACGACGATGCCGAGCAAAATCTGTCCGCCGAAGAAGGAGCCGGCGACCGGAACAGCCAGGTTCTTGCCGTTTTTGGCCAGCCAGTCCATCAGGTGCGGATCAACGCCCATGGCCTGACCTTGCAGGAAGACGAAGCGGATGACATGACCGACATAAGGACTCAGGATGTAGAACATACCGATCAGGAGCAGGACGTAGATAACGGTTCTGCGGGCAGCCTTGCCGTCAGGAGCGGTGTAGAAACGAACCAGAATGTGAGGCAGGCCAGCGGTGCCGAACATCAGGGCCAGCAACAAGGAAAGGGTGTCTTTCAGGTTGGTCAGCCAGTAGGCCGGGCTGGTGTAGGCCGCGCCGTCGAATATCTTTCCGGTTATGGGCTCGGTGCCTTTGAAGGAAGATATGAAGCTGACCACGTCGGTGTAGGTATAACCCTTGACCATGAAGGGAATGAAAGCGAGCAGGAACATGGCGCCAAACAGAATCCAGAATTGGACCAACTGGTTGACGGTGGTTGCTTTCATGCCACCCACGGTGACGTAAAAGGTGATTATGCAGGCGATGATGATGATCGAGGTCTCGTATTCCAGTCCGAGGAGAAGCCCCATGACCTTGCCTGCCCCGAGCATCTGGGGGGCCATGTAAAAGAGGGATACGAACAGGACGCCGATGACACCGAGGATGCGTGCGGGTTTGGAATGGAACCGCTCGGCCACGAAATCGGGAACTGTGTAGCGACCGAATTTGCGCAGCGGGCTTGCCAGAAACAGGAGCAGGGCGATGTAGCCGACAAAGAAGCCCAGGGCGTAGATGATGCCGTCGAAACCATAAAGGAAGGCGACACCGGCGACACCCAGGAAGGATGCGGCGGAAAGGTAGTCCGAAGAAATGGCGGAGGCGTTGATGAAGGAGTTAACCTTGCGGCCAGCCAGGTAGTAGTCGGCAGAGGTTTTCTGCTTTCGGAACATGAACGTCGTGACGATTGTGAATGTCAGCATGCACCCGATGAGGAGCAGGGCCATGATCGGTATTTGATATCCGGCTTCCATGTTATTCTCCTTCCATCGTGGCTGTTATTTCGTCTTCCATGGCATTTGCCTTGCCCACGTACCAGATAAACAGAACCCACGTGATGGGATAGATGGCGATTGCCACGAGCCAGTAATGGAGCGGGAAGTTCAAAAAGCTGATGCTGCTTATGGTTTCACTTGCCAGGTAGACGAGCAGAAAGATGCTGATGACAAAGACAAAATACGGAACACCTACGCCAAGCGCGAACTTGAGTTGTTTTTTGCGGATAGCTTCGATTTGATCCATGATTTTTCCCCCTAATGGTTTGTAAGTTTGCCGTTGATGCCCTTTTACAGTAGAGAATATGGAGGTCGCATTTCTTTTCAGGTAAACGGTCAAACTCGCACGGTTACAGGCAAGCGGCTTTTGATCCCGGCGGTTAACGGGGCGTTTTCACCGGTCAACGGTATCAAAAACGGCTATGAGGTAAGTATTGAGTCACGAATCAGGCGATAAGCGGCCACTAAACAGTATGGCGGATGGCGATTCAAGCGTGCCTGAAAGTTTGAACGTCGAACTGCTGACCATGGCTCGTGAGGGGAAGCTTACCGGGATACGGCGTACTCGTCTGGACCTCGTGCAGGACTGGCTGGACAAGGGGCTTTCTGCTGAAGAAACGTGCAAGCGGCTTTCTGCCTACAATCGTGACGTTATCATGGCCGTGCTCGAAGCCCATGCCGAGGAGTACGAATGGCTGCGAGAGTGTACCTTCCTTGAATTCGGCTCCGGCGGGCGTGAGGAGCAGGTCATCGGCTCGGATCAGGACAATGGATTGCTCATGGACATTGATCCCGACCCCGACGAACTGGACGACTGCACCCAATCCATAGTCATAGCCCTTGACGGGGCTGGCCTGACCCTGTGCGAAGGCGATGTGATGGTCAGTAACGAGGAGTGGCGGGGCGATTTTGACACATGGCTGGCCCGGCTGACCAACTGGCTTTCCAATCCGGTGGAAAAAGGGTCGTGGCAGTCCGGCCTCATTCTCGATTTTCAGGCCGTGTTCGGTTCCAAGGATGAAGTTCTTCATCTGCGTGATCGGCTCTGGGAGTACGTAAGGACAAAGCCCATCGCCATTTCCATGCTCATTCAGGAACTGACCGACTACCGGTTGCCCTTGTCTTTTTTTGGTGCGTTCATCACAGAGACGGACGGCAACTGGCAGGGATGTCTCAATATCAAGAACAGTGTGCTCGCTCATCTGACCAACAGCACGCGCATTTTGGCCCTGAAATACAATCTGGCACCACACAACACCTGTGATCGAATCCGAATTCTGGCCGAGGGCGGGCATGTTTCAAGGAAGCATGGCGAGCGTTTGCTTGCTGCCTGGGAATACCTTCAGCGCAAGCGGCTTGAGATCGGGTTGTCCTGCGATGCAGAGGGCATCGAACCACACAACTACGTCAATCCCGCTGCTCTTGATGTTGAGGAAAAAGGACGGCTGAAAGTCTCCATTCAGGCCGTGGAGAAACTCGTGCGGCTGGTTCAGGCCGGATCAGGGTTGTAGTTTTCCCGGCTTCAAATTTGCATTTGCCTGACGAGCCGGCAGATATCTGACGGCTTGCCTATTATATAAGGATAGTGTCTGTGAATGTTCTGATCATCAACCTGACCCGTTTTGGCGATCTGATTCAAACTCAGCCCGTGATTTCCGGCTTCAAGAGCCTTGGGCATCGCGTTGGTCTGGTTTGTCTCGATAATTTTGCGTCAGCCGCCTTGTTGCTGGACGGGGTGGATCATCTGTTCCCGTTTCCTGGGGCCGGGTTGCTGGCCGGGCTTGATGCGGACTGGCGGTTGGCTGTTCGGGATGCGACCGAGTTCAAAACCAATGTTCTCGCCACTTTTTTGCCGGATCAAACAATTAATCTGACCCCGTCAGTTTCATCCAGATTGTTGGCATACGACCTGACTCCTGAAAACGGTCTGAGCGTCGGTTTCAGCGTCGATGAGTTTGGTTTTAACGCGGACACTTCATCATGGGCCGCATTTCTTCAAATGGCTGGTTCCAACAGGGGAGCCAGTCCGTTCAA
>JAFLJW010000380.1 GCA_022712815.1 Pseudodesulfovibrio sp.
GATGGTCTTTTTTGTTGCCTTTCTGGCCGGTGTCGCCCTGGCGATGGGCGTGCTGCCATCAGGAGAATAGACATCAACAACGATTCTGTAGGGGTTTTCCAGAGGAAATATCTTGTATTCCTGCATGGATAAAAAGTCGAGAACCACCCGGGTGGTGTTTTTGTCGTATTGGCCGGTGCGAATGGAGCGCAGGATACCATCGGAAACCGTGGTGGCCGCCGTGACGTCGTGGCCCAGTCGTGCGCCTTTGAGGTCGATGTAGAGCCGGTGAGGGCGGCCAACCGCGGGGTTGGGGTCCAACACCTGATAGCGGTATTGGACCCGGCCATCGAGTTCCAGAACCACACGGGTGTATTCGTCGCTGGACTTGAACCGGACTGTATCCAGATGGGCAACGCCTGACGGGTCCTTGTGCTTGCCGTTTTCGGTGACGGGTTTCTGGGGGACTTTGGCAACATTTTTCCGTTTGGTTGTTGCGGTCACGGCAACTTTGTTCAGGGAAGACTTATCGAAAATTTTGGCTATGGCCCAATCGTACTTGCCCAGTTTTCTGAGAGCGGCTTTGGCCTTGGCGTTCATGTCGGAGCGGGGGTACTCGACGATGATCCTTGCCAGATCAAGACGGGCGGCACTGTATTCCTTGAGTCTTTTGGAATAGATGATCGCCCTGTGGTAGAGGCAATCATCAGCCCAGGCGTGGCGTGGATAGCGGCTGACAACCCGTCCGAAATAATCCACTGCGCGGCGAAAATCGGAGTTGAGACCGCTTCGGGAGCCAAGCTCTTCATGAACCCGGCCAATATAGTAGAGTGCCTTGGGCGCATAGGAACCATTGGGGCTTGCCTTGAGGCAACGGGAAAATGATTTTTCCACTTTTTCCCAGTTGGAGCGATATTTGGCCCTTTTGCTGTTTTTGATCAGGGCGTGGAAATTGGAATGGCCGACCGTGAATTCGTTTTGGGCAGTGGCGGCAGATGACGCGGGAGCGCACAAAAGCAGAGTCGCAAGCGTGAGAAACGCCAGGGCGGTGAGGTGTCGATAAACGGCAAAGCTGAACAATTTCATATGATTTAAACCGGGACCCACATAAATTCCAGCCCTGAGATGCCTTTTCCATGAGCGGAAGACATGTCTGGAACATACAGTTTGGCAGCATTTTCCAGAAAAATCTAAAAAAAGTCCAGAAAAGAATGAAAAACCTGTAGAAAAAGGAAAAACAGAGGTTGAAGTTTGTGATTATTTCTCTGGCAACCAGCTAGGCCATGCCGGTCAGGAGCCAGTCGGCCCAGTCTTCCCGCCCGTTTTTTCGGGCCATATTCGATGCCTGTTTCCAATCGTATTCGACCTCAATGAACTCAGCATCCCACCCAGTGGGACCAAAGGTGAGAATCGCATACCGGGCATGGGGTGAGCCACTTGCCATTATGTGTGGCGGATCGTCATCATTATATGCGGGCAGGCCCACACTGCCGGGATTGACGATGGTGATATCCCGGCAATTGACCAGTCCGGCATGGTGGCTGTGACCGGTCAGGACCAAGGTGCAATTCTGTGCTGTTGGCATGAGGTCACCTATGATCTCATCACACGATTTCAGGCCCGGCAGTCCGGTGGAGATATCTTCCAGCAAATAGGTGGTGTCGCTTTCTGGTGTACCGTGGCAGAGCAGGATGTCTTCATCCAGAACAAATGTGACCGGAAGAGTTTCAAGCCATGCCATGCCCCCAAAGCCGATTCCGTTTCGGGTGGACAGGAAGGCAGGCAGGGTTTCCAGGTCCGGTCCGCCTTCAATCAGGATGCGGTCCTGATTGCCCAGCACGGTGGGAATCTTCATATTTTTGAGGGTATTCCATGTCCCGGCTGGATCAAGGGGGCCGTAGAAAGTGTCGCCCAGATTGGCGAACCGGGTCAGACCTCGCTTGCCCGCATCGGCCAGTACAGCTTCAAGGGCCAGGGTGTTGCCATGGATGTCGGCGAGCACGGCCAGTGATTTTTGAGTTGACATGGAGGAAGTATTTGGCAAAACAAATCGGAAAGCAAGATTTTCTTCCGTTAAATAATAATAATGGGCTGGCAGTAGGCGTTTTTCTGATGTAACATTCCTGCTTTGGCAGTAAATAAATTGAAAAGTGCCTTATCCGGCATATCGGGACTTCGAGTGACATGAATCTTCACATAGTCAATATTTCTGACATGAAATTATCGGATAAATCCGAGGATATCATTGTTACCTATTCTCTTGGTTCCTGCCTTGGAGTCACTGCGTACGATCCTGAAACCGGTATCGGCGGCATGGTTCATTGCCTGTTGCCAAACGCCAGTTCCGCCCGCAGCAAGGCCCGCACCAATCCATTCATGTTCGTGAACACCGGCGTTGCTTTGATGGTCCGCAAGATCATGGATAGCGGAGCGGTCAAATCCCGGCTTATCTTCAAGGTGGCCGGTGGTGCAAATATGCGAAATGATACTCTTTTCAACACCGGAGCCAGAAATTTCGAGGCTTTAAAAAAATTGTTGGCCCGTAACGAGGTGAAAATCACGGCACAGGATGTTGGTGGCACCATTCCCAGAACCGTATTTTTGCATCTGGATACGGGCCGTGTTGTTGTTCGATCCCTGGGGGAGGAGAAAGAACTATGAATAGACGTGAAGAAATATTGGCTCAGGTCTCAAAGGTTGTGGCTATCCCGTCGTGCGTGGAAAAAGCAATGGCACTCCTGAGTGACCCGGAAGCGGATCTTGGAGAGCTGGCCCGGATTATCGAGCATGATCCGGGGCTGACCACCAATCTCCTGAAGATAGTCAATGCATCCTTTTTCGGCGGCAACCGACCGATGACGACCGCCCGCGAGGCCATTGTTCGCCTCGGCACGGCTCAGGTGCTTCAGTTTGTGGTTTCCACAGGGGTCGCGCCTTCATTCGTTCACCGGATAGAAGGGTATGACCTTGCCCCCAACATGCATCTCCAGCATTCGGTTACAGTGGCCATGGCGGCTCAGGAACTCGGAACGACCCTTGGCCTGAAAGTGCCGGAGCACACCTTTACCGCTGGGCTTATTGCCGGTGTCGGCAAGCTTCTTCTGGGGGTCTATCTCCAGGTGGATGTCCATCCCATCCTGACTCTTGCCGTGGAGGAGGGGCTGAGTTTCGACCGGGCAGAGGATCAGGTGCTCGGCATCAACCACGCGGAACTTGGCGGTCTGGTTCTTGAGAATTGGAAGCTGCCCAGAGAGCTGACGGATGTGGTAAAATATCATCTCAGGCCGGATGAGTTTGGTGGAGAGGACCTTGCTTTGGATCTGGTTCATATCGGCAATGTTCTGGCAAAGATGATCGGTGTCGGCCTCGGTGTTGACGGTCTCAACTATGTACCTTCCCAAAAAGTGGCCGAGCGACTAGAACTCACCCCCGCTGTTCTGGATACGGTTTGCGCCAATGTGGTGGAAAGCCTTGATGGAGTATGGGACCTGTTTCTTGAATGCTCGAAGGATTCCTGTAATTTGTAAAATAAATGGCTCATCCGGGTTGAGCGTACTTCTCTAAAAAAGTTGTCGTACAGAGTTGCCTTTCCATCTTCATTAAACATGAAGATGGAAAGAGAAGAAAAGAGGGGAAAAGGCAAAGAAATAAGATGCCTGACGGCAGCCCTCCCCGGGCGGGGTCCGTTTTTTTGGTGGGGCAAAAAAAGGGACGAAAAGAAGCTCCTTACCAAACTTGGCCGCAGGATATTTGGGTCAAGAATCCGATCCAAGAGGAATCGCTC
>JAFLJW010000453.1 GCA_022712815.1 Pseudodesulfovibrio sp.
TAGGGCAAGGATATTCAGCTCCACGATCTGCTCCAATCTCCAGATGAAGCTCAGTCGGCGAATGGTCAGTATCAAGACGTTGGCTCATGACCCGCCATGGAGTCGTGAGCCCCAAACCCAAGGCAAAAACTTCTTCTGCAAGCATGGCAACTCTCCTTTTGGATGAGCTACCTGAGTTTCTCTCTCGTGGTCAATTCCACACGAAACGTCGAAGAACCATATTTATTAAGTAGCGATAGTTACTATCTAGGCGCATGGGAGTTAACAACTATATCATTGGGTTCTCAACATTTATTACACACCCACAGATATTTAGGACTACTCACTGAGTAAATAGAAAAACGAGAAACAAATAGAGAAAGGGTATCTCTAACCCAATAGCCATATAAAGCTGCCAAAAATTGATTTTAATGATATAGCCAAAACATCGTTCTGTACAACTTTAAAGGAGGTCTTGTATGAAAAAAGTTATTCTAGTTGCTTATCTTGTTTTGTCCCTATTTTGTATACACCCAGCACAGGCAGACGTGTTGGGATCTGCAATAGCTACAGGGGGAACAGTCGCTGCTACCGCTATTGCAGGTAAAACTGCTCAAAAGCTTATTGAAACTGCGCGAAGTGAAGCAAATGGACTATTGGCTGAAGCTGAAAACACAGGGAATGTTCTTTTGGTACGCGCAGCAGATGAATTGAATTTGACTGCCGAGAATGTAGCGAGATTACTTGCTAAACAGATGGATGTCGCGTTTGAAGAACTCGATGAAGACAAGCGCGATCTTCTTCTTGGGTTAGCGTCAGCTACAAAAGTAGCGAATGATCTTGGAGACAAGGCTTATACATTCAAAGATACTTTGGCGTTGGATGTTCGATCCATTCTGGGAACCATTCCTTTTGTGAAAGACAAGCTCGTTTTACAGCGCATTTCTGGAATGTCTATTATCCACGGCAAACCAATCTACAAATTAACGATAATAGGCTCATATGTTGGTCTGCCAGGTGAGGATCATCATACCGAATTAGGTCTCTCAATTAACGGAGAAGAAATTAAGGGTTTGCGTGTTGATCCAAAAGAAATTCATCTCGCAGAGATCTTAATTCCTTCTGAAGAAATAGAGCCACTTTTCAATTCTAAATCCCTTGCTATTGTGCCTGTAGAGTTGACCATTAAGCAGACTTTCAAGGAACGCTTATGGGGCTTTTTGTGGAATCGAGATAAAGAGAAAGAGTACTCAGCTAAGCTCAATCTAACGCTCTATCCAGGCTATGCAGGCAAGCTTGAGTCAATAGCAAGATATCAGGTTCTCGGTTGGAAACGGGTTGAGGACATAGAGCGTACCATGACTCACGAAGATCATTGCTCAAATGATTGTAGAGGCCACCATGGGACAACGCATGAAGTCGCTGTTGGCGTAAGAGGAAATACTTCCCACCCGAATATAGGTGATAAATGTATTGTAGGGGCGTCATATAGACAAGATTCTGGTACTGTTGGCTACAGTGTATTTGAAGGAGTAAGGGTCTCATCTGACAAATCAAGAGCGACCTTAAGGATGAGGTTTAGGACGAGATCTCAAACTTTTACACTCATTACTAATATCGAGGAATATTCAGTTTTGTCGGAAAAAGAACTCTCGTCTGAAGTTGATCTGTATTTCGATAAAACCACCGAAATCAAAGTTCCCTTAGAAACCAAGTCTATATTCTTTAAAGGAAAATTAATTACCGGCGATTCCGTGGATATGTTGGCTTCAGAGGTTGATGCTGATTCTAAAGTACGAGTTGTACGACGATTAACAAACACCGAAGACAAATCGGTTATTGTCAAAGCAGTTCGGCCGCCAGATGTTTAAACTTGATCCCAACCTATAAAAATGCCCCGGTCTGCTTTCAGGCTGGGGCGTTCTTTATCCTTTACTGCATCAGGAATCTTGTAGCCAATACACCATTCAGTTCTCAACTTTATTATTTGGCAGGAAAAAGCTCACTAGCAAATACGCGGACTATCAGGCGTCTCAGTTCTTAACACTATTGCTTACCAACAGCTTGAGGAAACTATTGGGGCTGTCTCCGGCATAGAATACAGATTCGTAATCAGTAAGTCGCCGGTTCAATCCCGATCCTTGGCTCCAACCATTCTAAGGGTTTATAGTATTTTTTACTGTGAAGCCTTCTCTTATGGATGCGTTTTGTCCATCATCTGTCCATCGAGATACGGGAAGCGGTGGGTGGTGGTGGGATTATTAAACTCAGCTTTCCTAAACCAGGAGGCTTGGAAAACTTTACAAACAGGGGTAGGGTCTGCCAGGATCATTATCTATACATGGAGAACGAACATGACAGACCTTTCACTTGAAAAGATCAGAGAGAAAATCGATGTTGAAGACTTTGACAAAATGACCGGCAAAGAAACCGGACGGTTCATAAAAGGCATCAGCACCGGCGCATTAACTGCCGACGATGTTGTCAGAATTATAGACTCTTCCTCACAATTTGTTAACAATTTCTGTCAAATTTCAAAAGAATTTCGGGTCCATCTTGTTCAGAACGCCAAGACCCATAGAGCACTTATCGAGGCTGCAACCCAAGGGGTCGTGGCACAGTGCCAAGCACTCGACTCAATTGCATCCCAATGCAAGTCTTCTAAGTATAAATTCAAAATTGCGGAAATCATTCAGTCAATCAGCAATGATTTTTACAAAACAATCCGAGAGTTTAACAAACCCCAAATTAATTGGTCAGCAGTTGTTGGAGGGACAGCTCTCGGCATATTAATTGGGATGGGACTCTCGAATATTCGATCCACCTAGCGAAGGACCAAGATCAGTGATGACAGATATTCAGAAACATATTGATGCAATCAACTCCTTCCTTGAGGAAGGATTTGAACAAGATGTCTTTGCTGCAGTGATCGAGAATATGCATGCTCTCGACAATCAGTTACGCGTCAACAATTTTGCCTACGGGGCCCGAGAACTCATTTCGATTGCCCTTGAAAGGATTGCTCCAAATGATGATGTGGTAAAATGCTCATGGTTTATTGAAGATCAGGGTGTCCGCCCAGGATGTGCAACCCGAAGACAAAAAATTCAATATGCAATTTATGGTGGGTTAGCTGAGAAATACGTCGAAAAACTCTATGACGTTGATATTGATAATGTTATCAAGTGTGTCACCCGCCAATACGAGCAACTTTCCCAATATACACATATCCGCAGAAACACTTTCGGAATTGCTGACACTGAGAATATCATAGCACTAGAAGCTCTCAGTTCGTTGAGCAACTTCGTAATAAACATTGCAGGAGCGAAAGAATCATTCTCTGATCAAGTTGCGATGTCTCTACAAAACATCCTGTATACAGAAATTTCTGACAATCATATAGACGACTTCGCACACTTGGCCTGGCATACACGGGTAGACGATGTCCACATTGATGAGGTTGACATTGATAACATTGACTACGACAGCGTGTATTGTACGGTATACGGCAGTGCCAGTATCGAGCGATCATGTGCGAGGGAGTCTGGAGAGACTGAAGAGGATACATATCTAGGAAGCACTTCTTGTCCTTTTTCGGTCGAAGCGACTTGTTCAGTCCAAGACTTAAAAGATGTGAAGTTAGAAGAGCTAGACATGGAAACTCGGCAATCATCCCATTTTTAATAGCTCTTTTAAGTAGAGGCTATGAATTAGGGAATGAAAAGCCTCGCCACCCCTGTGAAACGAGTGAAAAGGCCCAAGCTGGCCGGAGGCCGCACAAGACGCCTCATGAAGAGCAAAGGCGACGAAGACGGCGAAGAAGAACGCCTCCTCGCCGCTTGCAGCGACAAATTCAGAGCAGTGATCCAATTCGCCATTGTAACCGCCATGCGCAAAGCAGAGATAGCTTTGGTTCTTGAGGTGCCGCTTAAGGATTGATCCTGCTATAAAATTGTGGACACCCGGTTAAGTCGCTATCCTGCCTTTTAGAGGAGAAGCAAATGACTAAAGGTAAACGTCGAAGTTATGATCCAGGGTTCAAGCGCAATGCAGTTCTTTTGAGTGACGATCCGTC
>JAFLJW010000184.1 GCA_022712815.1 Pseudodesulfovibrio sp.
CCATGAATTGTATCAAGCTTTTTATCGCCGGATGGATCAATTGGAGATTCAATTTATGAAGGTGCAGGGGCACAAGAGATCCATTCAAAAAGATGAGGTGGATCAAATCTTCACCCTTGTGGACAGAGCATCACGCAATGCGTTGAGAAAGGAAAATGGGGAATAGGTCAGTCTTTGATTACCCAAGTATCGAAGTTCCCTCCTGGGGTCCATTTTTCCAATTTTTAGGGACGGGTCCGGGCATTTCCTTGACTTCATCTTCTCGTTTGAATATGAAGGTCAGGTGGTATGGTGAACATATATTAAAGAGATTTAAAAAGGGGAACCCATGAAAAAAATTATTTTTGTGATATTTGTGTTGCTGGTGATGTCCGGAACGGCCCTTGCCCTTGAGACCATTAAATTGGGGGTGGTGACCAAACCCGGGTCTGCCCAGAACATTGTGGCGGATAAATTTAAAGCATTGGTGGAAGAACGTTCCGCCAATGCCTTTAATGTCAAAATATTTCATTCGGCCTCCATTGGCAATGAAACGGAAATTCTTCAGCAGATACAGATGGGCACCATTCAAATGGGGGTGATCACAGGCGGCCCCTTTGACACTTTTGATCCCCTTGTCCGGGTGATTAACTACCCCTTTTTATTTGAAAACTATGACCAGGCAGATGAAATTCTGGACGGCCCCCTGGGCAATGAGATCCTTGAATCTCTTGAAACCTCTGGTCTCAAAGGACTTTGTTTTTCTGAAAACGGATTCAGGAATCTGACCAACAACAAGCATGCGGTGAGAGTTCCTGCTGATGTAAAGGGCTTAAAAATAAGGGTCATGTCGTCTCCTCTGCATAAAACCATCTGGCAGACCCTGGGGGCCAACCCCACGCCCATGCCCTGGCCGATTTATACGGAATTGGAACAAGGGGTTATTGACGGACAGGAAAATCCTCTCTGGGTCATGGAGGTGTATAAATTTTATGAAATCCAGAAATACATGACCCTGACCCGGCACGTGTATTCTCCCCATATTGATGTGGCATCCCTGAAATGGTTTAACAAACTTTCTCCTGAAAATAAGATACTGATCAAAACGGCCATGAAGGATGCCGCCCGTTTCCAGCGCAAGGACAACCGGGACAAGGATGCTGGTCGTCTGGCCCTGCTCAAGGAAAAGGGAATGCAGATTGTTGAGACGCCGGATATCGGCGCATTTCGTGAACGTGTGGCCGGTTTAAAGGATATGAAATTGTACCAGGATGCCAAGGTGCATGTTTTGTTGATGAAAATGCTGGACGCGGTGAAATAGACGAGAATCATGCCAGAGAAATTGGATCGTATCAGTCGGCAGATTAATGGGTGGGTGGAAAATCTGGTCTGTACCATGGGTATTTTAATGGCCATTATCGTGGCGGCCCAGGTATTTTCCCGGTATGCCCTTAATTATTCGTTGTTCTGGTCCGAGGAGTTGGCACGGTTTCTGTTGGTGTGGATCACCTTTTTGGGGGCAACGGTGGCCTATTTTTACAAGGCCCATCCCGGTGTTGATGCGGTATACCGGCACCTGCCCCCTAAACTGCAAAAAGGGTCCACCCTGGTGGTCCACCTGGCCTCCTTGTGTTTGTTCAGTGTTATGGTGATTCATGGGGGGCAGTTTGCCTGGTTTGTGCGACTCCAGATCACCCCGGCCCTTTCCCTGCCCAAATGGATCATCATGGGGGTGGTCCCCATTAGCGGGGTGATCTTCTGGGTTCACGGGCTGGCCTTTTTAATCCAGGCGATTTCTGCTAAGGCGATTCCATCGGGACCCCAAAAGGGGGGACAATGACCACCGAAATATTGATATTGTCCCTGTTCTTTCTGTTTATGCTCAATACCCCCATCGCCATTGCCATTGGTGGGGCGTCTGCCCTTGCCATCCTGGTCCAGGGAGATTTTTCCCTGATGATGGTGGTCCAGCGAATGTTTTCCGGCACGGATTCCTTCCACTTGATGGCGGTGCCCTTGTTCATGTATGCCGGTGTGATCATGGAAAAAGGGGGGATCTCCAACCGGCTTATTGATTTTGCCAATGCACTGACCGGGTGGCTTCCCGGGGGACTTGCGGCGGTTTCCATTGTGTCGGCCATGTTTTTTGCCGGTATTTCAGGCTCGGCCGCGGCGGATGCGGCTGCCGTGGGAGCGGTTTTGATCCCTGCCATGAAACGGTCGGGTTATCCTTCCGATTTTGCCGCAGCGGTCCAGGCATCCGGGGGGTCTTTGGGGGTGGTGATCCCGCCTTCCATTCCCATGATTATTTTCGGGTTTCTCACGGGAGCCTCCATCAGCCAGTTGTTCGCCGCCGGGATTCTGCCCGGATTGCTCATCGGGGGGTCTTTGATAATTGTTTCCACCATTATTGCAAAGAAAAACGGGTATTCTCCGGACACCCCTTTTTCCTGGGCCAATATCAATAGGACATTTTTACGGGCTTTTCTGGCCCTGGGGGCGCCCATCATTATCCTCGGGGGAATATTGTTTGGTATCTTTACGGCAACGGAATCAGCAGCGGTGGCCGTGGTCTATGCCCTGTTTGTCTCCATGGTCGTATACCGGCAGATCGGCGTCAGGGATATTTTTCCCATTTTCAAGCAGGCATCTATTACCTCTTCCGTGGTCATGTTCATTATTGCCACGGCTTCGGTTTTTTCCTGGATCGCCGCCATTGAAGAGATTCCTGCCGCCCTGGCAGGCAGTCTGTTGGGAATGACCCAGGATCCCACCTGGCTGTTGCTGCTGATAAATGTTGTGCTCCTGGTAGCTGGCACCTTTGTGGAAACTACGGCTGCCCTTATTTTGCTGGTTCCCATGATCATCGCCATGCTGCCCTCCCTGGGGATTGATCTGATTCAGTTGGGAGTGATTGTGGTGACCAATCTGTCCATCGGAATGCTGACGCCTCCCATGGGGATCTGCCTGATTGTGTCCTCTTCCATTTCCGGGGACTCCATCGGTGCGGTTAGCCGACGGGTTTTGCCCTTTTTGATGATTTTGATTGTGGATCTTCTTATTATTACCTTTTACTCCCCCCTGACCATGTGGATGGCCAGGCTGGTTGCAAATTAAACCCGAATATTTTAAAGGGAACGCCCATGGACTCTGTGGAACAGGAAAGAAAAATGATGGATGAGAGCTATATCCGGTATAAAACCATTTTCGAAAATACCGGAACCGCCACCATTCTTATTGAAGAGGACAT
>JAFLJW010000322.1 GCA_022712815.1 Pseudodesulfovibrio sp.
CATGGGACATGGTCACGCCCTGAAGAGTGATGGTGGTATCGCCGTATGTGAGGACCGTATTGCCGTCTTGGTGGACAACTCCTATTGAGCTTCCTGGAACATCAACATTTCCACCACTATACGCTTCCCGCCAGTCGGTGAATTGAATTTTATCTTCTGCCGGGTTGAAATCTGTGATCACATTATTTTCATCAAGATTATCGAAAACAAAGACATCACTACCGGCTCCACCGGTCATGATGTCGTTACCCCAACCAGCAGTCAGCGTGTCGTTGCCTGCTCCGCCATTCATGGTATCGTTGCCGAAGTCGCCAGTCAGCGTATCGTTGCCAGAGCCGCCAGACATGAAGTCGCTGCCAGAGCCGCCATGCATGAAGTCGTCTCCATCGCCGCCGTCCATGGTGTCGTTACCATAGTCGCCAGACAGCCAGTCGTTACCACTACCACCAGACATGGAATCATTGCCTGAGCCGCCGTCCAGGTTGTCGTTACCAGAGCCACCTTCCATGGTGTCGTGCCCCTCATCACCATTCAGGAAATCGTTGCCAATGCCACCAATCATGGAGTCATTGCCAAAGCCGCCTTGCATGGCATCGTCACCTGAGCCGCCATCCATGGTGTCATTCCCATCACATCCCATCATACGGCTGTTGCCAGAACCGCCAGTCAGGTTGTCGTTGCCGTCGCTACCATACACAGCGCGATTCGGGTCTGGAGCAGGGTCTGAAACAGAAGCAGAAGCAGACTTGCCTCCCTTTCCGCCGACCACCATTTCCAGTTCGTCGTCGTTCAATTCAGAATTCTGCCTGGGTTCAAGATATTCACGCACATCTTCCAAGATCACTGGCAAGGCGAATTGCTCGCCCAACCGAATAACTTCGATTGCCAGTTCGTCCTGGTCGCTGATGGACGAAAGTTTGGCGCTGAGGACCTGGTCCTGACTGATTTTACGATACAAGGCTGTCGTGTTGGATTTCATGAATTCTCCATTTTTTATTTCTTCTGTATTTCAGGATGCGTCTGAAGACGGAAAAGTTTCAAACAGGTGAGAAAAAACAACCCCTTCAACACACAAATCATAACTTGTTCATGGGACATGGCCACGCTCTCAAGCGCACAGGAATGGGGTCAGTGTCTTGATTTTTGTTATTCTACTTATAGCAGTGCGTATGGCAATGCCCGCCAGAGGCATACATATCTACATCCACTTATCAAACCAGGTCTGGAACATGAGTAAATTCCAGAGACGGTACTGATTGTCCCTGCTGCCGGTCATGTGGTCGGCAAGCTGGCGGGTGACTATATCCGGGTTGAAGAGTCCCTGTTGCTTCAGGCGTGTGGGGCTGAGGAGGTCGTGCGCCCATATTTTCAAGGGGCCTCGCAGCCAGGAGTCTATGGGGACACCAAAGCCCATTTTTGGACGGTCAACGAGAGTTTTCGGGACATGTTTGTAGAGGATGGAACGGAGAATCCGCTTGCCCTCTTTGGCCTTGAGAAGCATGGGAAGCGGCAAACGCCATGCGAATTCAACGACGCGGTGGTCGAGATACGGGGCGCGAGATTCCAGGGCCACACCCATGGTGGCGCGATCTACCTTGTGCAAAATGTCACCGGGCAGGTAGGTGACGGTGTCCATGTATTGCATCCAGCGGGTGTAGTCAGTCAGGTACGGCCATGTCTCGCGGGCGGTGCGCGGTTCGGTTCCGGCGGTAAGCAGGGAACCGGGATCGGGCCAGGTGGAGGCAAGACGTCTGTAAAGCTCCTCGCGGGTCTCGGCCGTGAGGATATCTGCCAGCTTGTGCGCCTTGTGGCCGGGCATGCGCACGTGGGCGGCGTGGGGCATCAGGTTGCCTGCCAGATTGAAAATAGTATCGTATGCCTTGGGTGAAAGGAGCCGTGCGCCATCAGCAGCGATACTCCTGAGCGCAGGTGGCACGTCCTTGATCTTGTCCCAGATGGCCGGGGCCCAGAAATGGCGATTGTAGCCTGCGAATGTCTCGTCGCCACCATCGCCGGTCAGGCAGACCGTAACATGCTGGCGGGTCAGCTCGGCCACCAGATAGGTGGGGAGCTGCGAAGCATCAGCAAACGGTTCATCAAAGAGCGTTGGCAGGCGCGGGATGAGGTTGAGAATGTGGTCCGGTGTGACGAAAAGCTCGGTGTGGTCAGTGCCTAGATGCGTGGCGACTCGTCTGGCGTCTGCGGATTCGTCGTAATTTTTGTCGGAAAACCCGATGGTGAAGCTTTGTATAGGACGGTCGGACTCGACCTGCATCAGGGCGGTGACCAGCGATGAATCAATGCCGCCTGACAGAAGTGCGCCCAGCGGAACGTCCGAGAGCATCTGGTTCTTGATGACACCACGAAGCAGGTTCTCCAGATGATCGGCAGCCTCCCCTTCCCCGCCAATGAACGGATCGGCCTGGGCGCGGTTCACGGCATCGCGCATGGTCCAGTATGGCTTCGGGTCCAGCGCGGTCGGGTTATTGGCCTTGATGGTCAGCAAGTGGCCGGGGGAAAGCTTGCAGACATCCTTATAAATAGAACGCGGTTCCGGGACGTATTGGAAACGCAGATAAAGGGCCAATGCCTCCATGTCCATTTCAGGCTCGAAATCGGGAAATTCCCGGAGGGCCTTTAGCTCGGAGCCAAAGACAACCCCCCTGCCAGCGATGCCGTAGTAGAGCGGTTTTTCACCCATGCGGTCGCGGGCGAGATGAAGGACACTATGTTCGGTATCCCAGAGGACAAAAGCGAACATGCCGGTGAAACGGGTCAGCGCGGTTTCGATACCCCAGACCTGAAATGCGGCCAGCATGACCTCGGTGTCCGAGTCGCTACGCCATGGCAGAAACGGTCCGCCCAGTCCTTCCAGTTCTTTTCGGAGTTCGAGGAAATTATATATTTCACCATTGTGGATGAGAACAAACCGGCCATCCGCGCTCTTCATGGGCTGTGCGCCTGAATCGCTGAGGTCGAGGATGGAGAGCCGCCGATGGCCAAGACCGAGGCCGATTTTCGGGTCAGCATATGTGCCGGACGCATCCGGGCCACGATGGGCCAGAGTGTTTGCCATGCGAGCGGACAGGGCGATCAGCCTTTCCGCATCCCCGGTCATGCCGGGATTGATGAAGCCGGTTATTCCACACATCTCACTTATTTATCTATCAGCTTGGCCCGACATTGGGCAAATCCTTTTCAGCGCGTCAAACTTGCCCCCCTCCGTCCTTTCGCGTAAATAGTCCGTGAGAATATTATGGTGGCAACCCAAAGACATACAAAAAGTTCCAGCCAGATGGAGACGCGTGCACCTGAAAAGGAACCGCAATTCAGGACGGGCAAGGAATCCAGGTGGTTCGTTAGGACGCTCCTCTGGGTGGTACTCGTTGGCGGCATGTTCATGGTCGGACAAGGACTGCGCTATCATTTCAATCTCGCGCAGATCGAAGAGATCAACA
>JAFLJW010000159.1 GCA_022712815.1 Pseudodesulfovibrio sp.
GGTCAAATTTTGTTGAGCCGATTGCTCAAATTTCCGATTAATAAAGATAAAAAACATATTCTTATATTTAAGATGATTAGAGTCTACAGCATCGAGAGGGGGCTTGCCCTGAATCGTGTGCTGGGATACTAGCAGCGGATAAAAACGTTAACGGAGAGGTCCCAATGAAAAAGCTGTTCAAACTGTTCACCGTATTGGCTGCCAGTATGGTGTTGATGCTGTCTCTCTTCGCCTGTGGCGAAGCTCCTCAGGAAGAAAAATCCGAAGAACCTGCCAAAGTCGAAGAGGCTGTGGCCTCCAAGGAAGAAGCCAAGATTGTCAAGGCCGGTTTTGTCTATGTTTCTCCGGTTGGTGATGCTGGCTACTCCTATGCTCACGACCTTGGCCGCAAGTCTGTCGATGCCCTTGATTTCGCCACTACCGCTTTTGTTGAATCCGTGCCTGAGGGTGCTGATTCCGAACGTGTCATTCGTAACATGGCCCGCAAGGGTTTTGATGTGATCTTCACCACCAGTTTCGGCTACATGGACCCGACCATGAAGGTTGCCAAAGAATTTCCCGATACCAAGTTCATGCATTGCTCTGGCTTCAAGAAGTCCACAAATGTGACTAACTACTTCGGTCGCATCTATCAGTCCCGCTACCTGACCGGTATGGTTGCCGGTGCCATGACCAAGTCCAACAAGCTTGGCTATGTGGCAGCTTTTCCGATCCCCGAAGTCATTCGTGGCATCAACGCCTTTACCGTAGGTGCTCGCCAAGTGAACCCGGATGCCGAAGTTCGCGTTGTCTGGACCAAGACCTGGTACGATCCTGCTCTGGAAAAAGATGCTGCCAAGAGCCTTCTTGATGCCGGTTGTGACATCATTGCCCAGCATCAGGATTCTCCGGCCCCGCAGGAAGCTGCTCAGGAAGCCGGTGCCTATTCAATTGGTTACAATTCAGACATGTCCTCTTTCGCTCCCAAGGCGCATCTGACCTCCGCCATATGGAATTGGGGTCCCATGTATGCCAAGATTGTTGGACAGGTTCGTGACGGCTCATGGCAGGGTGATCAAGCCGTGTGGTGGTCCATGCAGGATGGCGTTGTCGATATCGCCCCCATGGGTCCGATGGTTCCCGAAGACGTCAAGATCATAGTTGAATCCGCCAAAGCCGACCTGATGAAAGGCAATGATATTTGTTTCGTCGGTCCCATCAAGGATCAGGACGGCAATATCAAGATTGCTGAAGGCGAGAAGGCAACCGATGCACAACTGCACGATATGATGTGGTTTGTTGAAGGCGTTGTTGGCACCGTCAAGTAAATGTCCGACATATGCCCTTGAAAATTAGAAAAAGAGATGACCCCTGGAAGTGGGGCGCCCTGGTTGTATTCCTGGGCGCCCTGCTCTTTTCCCTGGCCATAAGTGGACTACTTCTGGCAGGGCAGGGCAAGGACGCACTTGAGGGCCTTTACGTTCTGTGGCAGGGGAGCTTCGGCAACCTGTGGGCCTTGGAAGGCGCATTGCTCAAGGCTATCCCGCTTTTCCTCTGCTCTCTTGGCGTGGCTATCGCGTTTCGCATGCAGATATGGAATATCGGCGCGGAAGGACAATTTGCCCTTGGTGCCATAGGTGCCACCTGGATGGCCCTGTTATTCCCTGACCTGCCCGGTATAATTTTGCTGCCGCTCATGTTCGTGATGGCCTTCCTGTTTGGTGGCTTCTGGGCATTCATTCCCGCATTTCTCAAGCTGAAACTCCGGGTCAATGAGATTATCTCAACCTTGATGCTCAACTATATAGCGATACTTTTGCTCGATTTTCTTGTCTTCGGTGTCTGGAAAGACCCGGCCAGCTTTGGTTTTCCCATGACACCTGAGTTCACGTCCGGGGCGGTTATTCCACACATCGGCGAGAGCCGCGTTCATTGGGGGATTTTATTCTGTACCGTTGTCGGTATCGGGCTGTGGGCTTTCATGCGCTACACCCGTCTCGGCTTTGAATTGCAGGCCAGTGGACAAGGTTCGCGTGTGGCCAAATATGCGAAGATTCGTTACGGCATGCTCGTCATGCTCGTCATGACTCTTTCCGGTGGATTTGCAGGATGGGCCGGGTGCGTTGAGACCTCTGCCGTCCTCAACCGTCTCCAACCAAGCCTGATGGTCGGCTATGGCTACACGGCGATTGTCGTGGCATGGCTTGCCCGGCTTGAACCGTTGAACATTGCCTTTGCATCATTTCTGTTGGCAGCACTTCGGGTGGGTGTGGAAAATTTACAGCTTGAATTGCAGATTCCAGCGTCATTTGGCGTGATCATGGAAGGCATGATTCTCCTGACCGTTTTGGCAGGACAGTTCTTCCTTACCTACAAACTTGAGCGTAAGCACCGTTCATAGGTGAACTGACTGTCATGTGGGAATTTTTGATACCTCTTTTTGCTGCCACGGTGCAGTCTGGAACACCGATTCTCTATGCCACCCTTGGTGAGATGATGACCGAGAAGGGCGGGGTGCTGAATCTCGGCGTAGAAGGGATCATGAGTATTTCAGCCCTGGCCGCGTTTTGGGTGAGCCTTGTCACGGGATCACCATGGCTCGGTTTCCTGGCAGGCGGTTTGGGGGGAATGGCCTTGTCTTCTTTGCATGGCTTTGTCTGTATTTCCTGCCTCGGCAATCAGGTCGTCTCCGGTCTGGCCCTGACGATTCTAGGTGTCGGGTTGACTCATTTTCTGGGTGTCTCCTATGTAGGATTGTCCGCTCCTGGATTTTTCCCCTTTGATTTCCCGTTGTTGTCGCAAATACCCGTTATTGGCGATATTTTCTTTAAACATAACATGCTGGTATATATCTCCTTTGTCATTCCGGTTCTTTTCTGGTTTTTCTTCAAACGGACCAGCTTGGGCATGCATGTTACCGCCACCGGCGAAATGCCTGCTGCGGCAGCGGCTGCCGGTCTCAAGCCCATCGCACTTCGTTATTTTGCCGTTACCGTTGGTGGATTCCTTATCGGACTCGGCGGGGCGTATCTGTCTTTGGCCTACATGCATTTGTGGAGCAACGGAATCTCCGGCGGTCGAGGTTGGATCGCTGTTGCCCTGGTCATTTTCGCATTCTGGCGGCCCGGCAGGGCTGTTGCCGGTGCCTATCTTTTCGGCGGTGTCATGGCCTTTCAGCTTCGGCTTCAGGCCATGGGGACCAACTTTCCATCATCACTTTTGCTTATGCTTCCGTATTTACTGACCATCCTTGCACTGATTCTGTCTGCATGGCGTGGAAAACGGATTGACGCTCCGGCAGCACTCGGCACCAACATCGAGCCGGAGGGATAGACGATGCCCGAATTGAAATTCGTCCGCCCCATTCATATCAGGCCATTGCCGGAAGGCACGCAACCGGTCGTCAGTTTAAAAAACGTCACCAAGAGATTCGGTAAAATTATAGCCAATGATTCCATTACACTGGACATCTATCCTGGTCGAATCAAGGCTCTGCTCGGAGAGAATGGTGCAGGCAAATCCACCATGATGAGCTTGCTGGCCGGACGGTATCCGCCGGATGAAGGTGTCATCGAAATAGATGGCAATCCCATGAAATTTTCTTCATCCAAAGATGCCATCACCGCTGGCATCGGCATGGTCTACCAGCATTTTATGCTCGTGGATTCCATGACCGTTGCCGAGAATGTCCTTTTGGGACAGGAGGGCAGTTTTTTCATCAATCCCAAGGAGATGATGAAACGAGTTGGCGATTTGGCGGAGACCTACGGGCTGGACATCGATCCTGCCGCACATATTTCCGACTTGTCCATGGGGGAGCGGCAACTTGTCGAGATCTTGAAGCTCCTGTACCGCGAGAGCCGTATTCTCATTTTTGACGAGCCTACTGCCGTGTTGACGCCAGAGGAAACCAGTAAGCTTTTTGAGGCGTTGTGGCGCATGTCCGAGCAGGGGAAGTCAATCATCTTTATCAGTCACAAGCTGGAAGAGGTCATTGCTCTGGCAGATGAGATAGCCATCCTCAGACACGGAAAAATCGAAGGTGAATTTGACACCAATGCCATTGAATCAAAATCAGATTTGGCCTCGCGCATGGTGGGCAAAGAAGTGCTCCTTGAGGTGAACAGGGAGCCTGCACAAATTTGCGAGCCAGTGCTTGAAATCAGGCATCTCACGGGGTTGGGCCTGACTGATATCAATTTCAGGGTCAGGAAAGGTGAAGTTGTTGCCATTGTCGGCGTTGCGGGCAACGGACAAAAAGCCTTGATTGAAGCGGTCACAGGCCTGTGCAAACCGCCGGTCGATACCGTGTTCATCATGCAGAAACCGTGGCGAAAGTTTTTTGCCGAATCCACCTGGAACAGGTCCATGTGCTATATCCCCGAGGATAGAATGGGGTTGGCGACCCTGCGCAACCAAAACATGGTGGACAACCTGCTCCTGACAACCCGCAAGGGATTCTCAAAGGGCCCCTGGCTGAACAAGAAACGTGCGGAAAAGGATACCCTTGCCCTCATCAAAAAATACGATATCCGTCCGGGCAGGATTCACGCCCTTGCCTGGCAGCTTTCCGGCGGCAATCTGCAAAAAGCAGTGCTTGCCCGCGAGTTGTACCGGGAACCGCGCCTGATCATTGCCGAACAACCCACGCAAGGACTTGATGTGTCTGCCACAGAAGAAGTCTGGAGTCGCCTGCTTGAGGCGCGTGGCATGGCGGGTATACTGCTGGTGACCGGTGATCTGAACGAGGCCTTGCAACTGGCCGATCATATCGCCGTCATGTACCGTGGTCGTATTCTTGGCATGTTGCCGACTTCCGACAAGGAGACCCCTGGGAAAATCGGTCCTCTCATGGCTGGCGTTATTGATTAGGATGATTTAGCTTTGAAACCACCTTTGGCGGGATTGTCAGGTGATTTCGCCTCCGGCGGCCAAAGGTAAGCCCTTTGGAATCCCAAACGTTTTTATTCATGTCGTGACGGTGTCTGATTGGCGACATGCTCTCCATTTCTTCTCCCTTCATTTTCTTTCGTCTTTTCTGTAAGCTCCCATGGATAAGGGAGAACAGCAGTGAAGAATACCTTTTACAGCGATTTCGACACGGAATGGATCGGGCGCGGACAGTCCAAGAACGACAAAGGGCGCACGCCGTTTGAGCAGGATCGTGATCGAATTATCTACTCCCCGGCATTTCGTCGGTTGCAATCCAAGACTCAGGTTTTCCTGTCCGGCGAATTCGATTTTTATCGCACACGCCTGACACATTCCATCGAGGTTTCCCAGATTGGCCGGTCCATCGTCAATCATCTCAACCGTTCGTCCGATACCCTGAATGACAGTTTTTTCATCGATCAGGATCTGGTCGAGTCCATCTGTCTTGCCCACGACATAGGACATCCGTCCTTTGGTCATGCCGGGGAACAAGTACTCAACGAGTTGATGCTTGAATCCGGCGGATTTGAAGGCAATGCCCAGAACCTGCGAATTCTTGTCGATCTGTTCTATCGGAGCAAGACCGTGTGGACGGGCATGAAGCCTACTCGCGCTTTTTTGGATGGTATCTTGAAATATAAGACTTTATTTAGTGATTCAGAAAAGAAGAAGAACCATTTCATCTATGATGTTCAGAAGGACATCTTGAACTTCGTCAGCCCGGATATTTCCTTTGATTCCATGTTTGATGATGAGAAATCGTTGAATTCATTCAAGTCCGTTGAGTGCAGGATAATGGACCTGGCCGATGACATTGCCTATTCGATTCATGACCTTGATGATGGAATCCGGGCCGGATTCATCTCTGTCAAGAAGGTCAGGAACTGGATGGACGACAAGGACACGGAATATACCGGTGAGGACGGAAAGTTTCTTGATTCCCTGTGCGAGGCCATCATCGATGATACGTTCAACTCATTCCTCTCTCGTCTGATCGGCAAGTTCATCCACGCCACGTCTCTTGTCAGGCGTGAGAATGATTTGTCTGAAATCACACAGAGATATGCCCTTGACGTAGCAATGGAAGACACGGCCCAAAATCTATGTTCATTGTTGCAAATACTGGCCGTGGAGCTGGTTTTTCGCACACCGCAGGTCCACCAGCTTGAATACAAGGGTGGAGAGATTCTGCGAAAACTTTTCAAGGTCATGGAAGAAGAGTATATTTTCAAGGACAAGCCGGGTTACCAGCTCCTGCCTGCCCATTATCACAAAATGATGCTGGAAAGTGACGAACATGCCGGGCGGCGTCTGTTGTGTGACTATATATCAGGCATGACTGACGGTTTCGTGGTTCGCACCTACAAACGGCTTTTTGATCCTGATTTCGGTTCGATCATTGATTTAATCTAGCCAGGTTGTGAATTAATCAGCTAAAATCCATGACTTGATGGCAGAAGATCAAGTGGAAAGAATCACTCAAAGAGTCCCTTGAGCCAGTCCGGTACACGAATGGGCTTGCCGTCATGATTGACGACTGCGTGTTCGGTCATGCCTGTGGCGTGCAGGACAGTTCTGTC
>JAFLJW010000307.1 GCA_022712815.1 Pseudodesulfovibrio sp.
CATACTTTGAAAACACAAATGGTCTATCACAGAAAGTTTTCAGACAAACAGGAAGCAGAAATCGCTCTCTTCCAATACATCGAGGCGTATTATAATCGCAGAAGGCGTCATTCCAGCAATGGATGGCTGTCGCCTGCTCAATTTGAAACCACTAGGCAGGGGAATATGTTTGTGGCTTAACTGACTGTCCACAAAAGTGTGGCAGGATCAGTACTATAACTATAGACGCCGGTCTCACGCGCAACCTCAGCAGATGTTCTAGCTCCATCCGCTCTCGCAGATTCTTTGGCTTGATGCCTTGATTGACCAATGCAATTTGCACCAGATCTCTCATAGACCTGGTTCACCTGGTAATTCACAGAACCACGCATACTTTCCCTTGGGTTTTGAGCTGTTCGCTGGCCGCTCTTGCCGAGAAGTGTTGAGTTCCAAAGCTTTTTTTAAAGAGGAGCTGTACCTCAGGAACCACAGTTTTTTTGAGAGGGCTGGGCCTCTTTGTAATCTTTTCGCCCCTTACGGACGCGGCACGGTACGTGCGACTACACCTGTCCCGGATTTATAGGCCGACCCGGGCTAAACCCCCTGATTTTGGGCTCAGGGAACCAGAAGTAAACCACACTCCTTATTTCAAAGCTCTTTTAATCACTCCCGCGAACGGGGTACCCACTTCGCAGGGTTTTGGGAGGCTTGATCCCACTCGTCGTTGACGCACAATTAGGGTGAATACACCCGCTTTTCTGGAGGTCATCCCAGATAGCTGTACTTGCTCACAGCATATGCCGATAGCTGGCCAAACGTACTGACTTCTCAATTGTCATTTGACAGTTGAGTCTGAGGTTCGGTTTGGGCTTTTCTATGTCCCCAAAATATTTCCAACAGCTGTCGCTGTCAAGAAAATTTCGAAGAAGAAGGGGACGGGCACTGTGCTGGATGCCCGTTTAGTTCTATGAACTAAACGGGCATAAGAAACCGGAATTACAAGATTTGACCGTCTGTATTTTTTATTTAATAAAACAGTTAAATATTACATTTAAAATTACAGTATTGGTATACATATGATTCCTTCTATAAGACAATCTGAAATTGACCAGGCCTTTCGCTATTTGGCGAAACAGCCATCGATCATCCGACAAAAAATCATGCTAGAACAGGCACAGCACTTGCGTGTTCACCGATCCCAAAAGGGGAAGCTCTCAGCCGCAATCATGGAAAGAGCCCTTGCCGCAGCCGCTCTTCAATTCATGAATGAAGAACGTCGCTTGATGCGCAAGTCTGAAATGACAAATGATGAGGCTGAAAAGCTTAAAGATATTCGTATAGCTAGAGCCAAAGCCAATAAAAAAAACAAGTCAGCCAACAAACGCGCCCTAGTCGAACGCCGGTATTTTGAATTGATTGGAAAGCTAAGAGGTGAAGGATTAAGCTGGCGGCAGATATCCGAATATTTGAAAAGCAATCATCGTCAAAGGATCAGTCACAGTTACATTCAGAAAACCTGGACTGAATTTAAACTTCGATAAGAGGAGATGCATAATGGAGATTACTAAAATCAATGGATACGATGGAGATAAATGCCCCAATTGTGGAGGCCAACCAAAAACAATCCCAGGCCTAGACGTCAACTCACAGTTCATTGTTGGAGACGTGGTGTACTGCCCCAATTGCCCAATCTTTCTCTCTGTAGAATGGATGAGGCCAGAGAGTTTAAAAACTGCACAACCGACTGTTTTATAGGAGCAACCATGGTTATTTAGAGACAGGAAAAAATGGAACGCCAGTATCAGCAGACTCTTATACAATGGAAAGTCATGAATTTAGAATTGGCCAATCCAAATCTGGCTGGCTTTGTTAAGGACGGGATCAAGACACAAAATCGCCTTTATATTATACTTGCAGCTTCTGCATTTTTCATGGGTTTATTTCTTATTTTTCTCCCACCGATTGGTGCGGCATGGATAATTTCAGGCTACTTAATCTGGACAGTGCGAAAGAGTAAAAAACAGGCCGCATATTCTATTGCAAGGCTTCAAGAGGATCAGGCTACTGAAAATTTCTAGCCCCCCTAGCAAGGAACAAAGGCCGGGAGCACCCGGCCTTTGTTCCTTGCTAGTCTACTCTTAACATCTTGCCGCATGACACAAAGCTGCACTCTTTCTGCGCATCACTATCTTTATGCTCAACAGCAAGGTGTGTTACTCGCACAGATTTCTCACACTCTGGGCAAACGAGGTCACTTACTAAATCTTGCAAATCGATTCCCGGGACATCTCTCCTCGATGAGGGGCAGGCCTGAATATGAGCAAGCTGTCCAGCGTACTCCTGTATTATAAACAGGACTTCACATTGATCACAGATTCCAAGGGTATTCCCATCGAGAAGATCTTCGCCCACGACAGGAGAGTGATGAATATCTCCCCCGCAATGACATTTCCAAACTCTACATCCGGGTTCCTCTTCAGCCTTTGAAACCAACGAAATCACACACTCACCAAAATTAAGAAAACTCTTCATTTTAACTCCATAAGATTTGACTGCCTACGGCTGTTCTGTCGAAAACTATATTGATAATACAAAACGGACTTCAGCCCGTAATACTACCAAAGCGACAAATAATAGCACCTCCCTTCGGGGTGATGCCGTGCCTATCCAGGAACTACTGCCCTCTGCCCCTCCATTTTAGGACGCCATCCCTCAGATCCTCTACGACCCCACTCTACATCTGAGGGAACGCGCTGACCGTCTCGACGAACAGCATAGCGCTCAACCGTGCGAATAAGCCCTTTCCCTTTCTTATAATGAAAGCGCAACTCTCGATGAATATGGATATCTAACACTTCTTCAACCTCTGGCTCTGGTTCAACAACAAACTCGATACCAATGAGATCAGAATAGCGAGCAGTTTGGTCCAACAACCCCCAGGTACGAAAATCACGTTGAGATCGTATCCATTGCCACCGTTGAGCCAAGTGAAGAGTTGTTACTAGCCTGTAATTTCCTTCCTCTGCCTCAACAACCGCCAAGCCATAGGTTTCGTCAAAAAAAATCGGAGCTTCCAGGATATCTTTCCCGAACCCCCGCATATCGTACTTAAGCCTATGCCCCAGCTTATCCGATGAAAATTTCTGATTTAGCGATATATACTCAAGATGCACAACTGGCTCTTTTACTTCAATATCCGGAAACACTTTTTGAAGCACCTGCCTCCACTCGCTCTTAATAACTCCTTCATCCAACATATCGGGCACATCACACTTAATGAGTTTTTTTGTTCTATTGCTCACTGCAATTGGCAGAATGCCGCAATGAATATGAAAACGAGTTTTAAATAGGTCTTTTCCCCCAACTGCATGTATATTTGCATAGCAAGCCAAAAGGTCACGAGTATTCACCCCGAAGATCTTACGCAACAATACTTTAAGGCCATCCATAACCGCCTTTCTCTCTGGAGTTTTTCTTGGGATTTTCGACGCAATTTCATCAGGAAGTGTAAAGACAGGTACCCACAGACGATGTACTCCTGTCTTTTTTGCTGCCTCCATAATCCAACTGTGCTTATTATTAACGCGGCGTCTCTTGCCCCTATCGTAACAATCCGGACAGGATGTTTCACTACAAGATATCGTTGTTAAGCATCGCTTGCCGTCTTTGTAGACAACTTCATAGCCCGCAGACCTGCGATAACTACAGCTCATAAAATACGCTGCTCTTGGCTTATATCCATTGTCCTCAATACCTTCCAATTCGCGGATGGCATTTTTCAAAGCCTGTTGAAACACCCAAAAACCTTCTGCCCCCTGAGCAGTCCATTTACACTTTGCATAATTCTTATCTAGCTCCTTCAAATCATTAAGCTCAGACAGCAACCAATCACGTTTATCGTGCGGACGACTGGGGCTAGATCTCTCTTTCCAGAAGGGGAAGCGCGACAAGTCTGCTTCGTCCAGCTCCATGGGAGGGGTGCAAACAAACGCCCCATCATTTGAATTAAAATAGAGTTGTATGGCTTCCTCCCTGAAATGTTCAGGGACTTCAGCAAGAGCCACATGTCTTCTTTGGGTGGATGATAGATACAAAAAAACCTCCACTTCGATATGGTTCGGAAAAACCACTCGACGCGGAGGAGCAGGCGCGATTATTCACACCTTGTGTTTTCTGAGATTTTAGGAGAAAATCAGAAATTGCTTCCGCTTTCGAGCGAGTAAGTGACTTGGGAATTGCGCTACTAGTTTCGACGCTGTGCGCAGTTCCCTTCTTTTTTTCTCGTCAACATGACGCACTCCTCGTTTTACGAGGACGTCCGCGTCCCAAAGGCTTGGTTGAACCAATGCCCTTACTGGCTTTATTAAGAATCCAATCTTCCACCACATTTTTTAGCCAATAATAGTTCCGGCCTATCTTGAAAGGCTCTGGAACAGCGGACCAGTCCCGCCGAGTAACCCGGCTTGAAATGGCCGCTGGGCTAGCGCATAAAATTTTTGCGACGCCATGACGATCAATGATTTCTGACTTGCTCATTACATCCTCCTTTGCCAGCAAGGATATCATTGTTATCTTCTTTGTCAAAGTAATTTACTAAATATCTCAAGGGCTTGCGCTTAATTGCCTCGTTGCATATATTCGAATCGCCTCAACGCTTGCGCTTAATTCTGGATTTGTATGTATTCGAATTGACCTTGAGGATAAGACAGCCTGTATCTTGCTCCATTTTTGCTCCAATCAGATTGATAAACCTGATTTGCACAGTGCCTAAATGCTAATCATGATAATTCTAACAATTTGAAATCTTTCAAATAATTAATTTGACCCCCACCCCCCAACGATTCTCTTAACTGATTCGTAATCAGTAGGTCGTGAGTTCAATTCTCATTCTTGGCTCCAACGAAATCAAGCACTTATGATAAATCATAAGTGCTTTTTTTGTGCTTGGTATACACCCTGGTATACATTTGGGGTGCAGGGGGATGCCCTGTAGTGGCAAGCCCATATACCAGGGATTGTTGAGAGAAATCGTTGTCGAGTCGTCCGTTTCGGCCTTTTCACTTATTAGATGACAACACCCCAGGCAAAAGCATGTGCAAAGATGCCCATTCGCCAACCCAATAAGTTGGAATCGAAAGAAAAAAGGAACGGACTAATTGGGACGCCTCCTCACACTGTCCATTTGAATTGTTTTCAACAACTCTTCTTAAATGAATGATTTGGAGGATGAAATGGTTTCGGCAGGTTAAGGGGCTGAGGGATGGTGCTTGCGGGTTAGGGAATATACGAGAGAGTATACAAATACTTTTCTGGATCTTGGATTGTGATCGGTGTCGACTGAGTTTTGTAAATTCGAATTCCAAATAATAGCGTATCGACAACGATAATGAAAACTGCTAATTTTCAAGCTAAATTATCACGTTAGCGAGGTACCTGTTTCTATTAACACCTTCTTATTACAAGATGATTTATTGACTTATCCAGGAGAGGCAATGGTACCGCCTTCAATAAATCCTGTTTATAGTTGTCAACTCTATGAAGACTGGCGGATAGCTTGATAGAATTCATACATAATTTCATAAATTACAACCTCTATAATGCTGCCCTAGTGGTCATCGCAACTTATGCACTACTCTTAGGTATTGTGACTCTAATATCATTGATATGTGTGGCGACCATAGTCAGAGTAGCCTTTTCCCCACACATAAAAGTATTAGCTTGGTCAAATCATACATTGAGAAGCGGTATTGAGAGACTTGTCCCTTTTAAGGATAAGCACATATTCATTTTTATTGGTTTAACAGCCTTTTTCATTCTATTTTTTGTCCCACTGGTGTTCAAGGTTTCCCCTGAAATAGGAATGTTCTTTTTGGGAGAGGAAAAATCGCTAGAAGGGCTATTCGCTCCTGCAGCCGCTGCTTTTTCTGGAATTGCTTTTTTCTTAATGTTCTGCACGTTCAGAAGCCAAGAAAAGCAACTTAAACATGTAGCTCAAGAATCAAAAGGAAAATCATTTGAAACAGTTTTTTTTAACCTTCTCAACATCCACAGAGAAAACTACAGCAGGATTACAACCGATCCAAGACCAGAGAATAAAAAAGCGGATGCTCAATATTTTAGAATGGTGCATGCAGAATTAAAAAAATGCTTTTCATACCAACAGAGCCAGTTGGATTTATCTAATCCAATTAGGGCAACCAGCACGCGAAGTCCATCAGCTCAAAAGAATAAGCGGTTGTACATGGTTGTGGATAGTTACTTGAAGACAGGATCTAATAAACGAATGACCTTTTACAAAGTAGTATTTGAAAAAAACAAGTATGAATTCACTCCATACTTTAGACATTATTATCATATTTTGAAATATTTACACTCTGCCCTGATTGGGAACGAAATTCCTGATGAGTTGGTTTTCAAGTATAGAGATATTTTGAAAGCACAGATTACGCCATTTGAGCATGCGATACTGTACTACAATGGATTATATTTTAAGCATGTTAAAAGGAAACCTGGATACTACAACATGATAATGAGTTTAAGTATGTTGGATGACATTGATGTCGCTTTACTTTTTGATAAAGGTAGGGTCGGACATTATCCACCTTCAGCGTTCGGTAACGATGAACTCCCAAACTGGGAATGTTATAATGATTGATTATGATTTCGGAAGCCATGAATGTGATGTTTGCGGTCTTATTCTCGAAGAGGATGAAGTCCACACGGTTGTGGATTTCTATGGAGAAGGAGAAGATGGTTCATTTTGTTATGAACATTACTCACAAATGGGTTTTGATGATGACGATGAGTATTATGAGGATTATGAAGAAACCGAAGATATTGAGTCGTGGATTGAATCAAGTGTTGATATGAGTGAGCCAAGCACGGTCTTATCTTTGTTCAAGGTCGTCAGCGGAGAGGGTAACGACTATACTTGGGCAGCCTACAGCGGTGAAGGGAATACATTTGTCAAAGGTTATCAAGGTATATATTTAAGGCTAGATTCTGACGAAAAGCGGGAAAAGTTCCTAGCATGCCTACGCGAGAGATTATCAAACTAGTTGGTCGCGGCCTCTTGAGTTTGTGGCACAATCTATATAACTAGCACGAATCAGCACCAATAGGGGCTAACAACTTTAATAGGTGATCCCATGAATGACGAATGGAATATGGTCAGAGAGTTTCACGAAGTGGCAAGCCATCCCTGTCCAAAGTCTCCTCAAATTATTGAAGGTGAACGCTTAGTTGCACGTTCCGAGTGGATGAGAGAAGAGATAGATGAACTCCTGCATGCCGCTGACATCTGCGACCAAGTAGATGCAATTGTCGATTTAATCTATTTTGCTTTGGGGACTCTGGTTGAAATGGGCATACCACCTAAGAATATGTTTAAGATTGTACACTTGTCGAATATGGCTAAATTAGCATCAGTAGAATCGACAAGTTACAGGGCAGACACTAAAGTGGAAAAACCTTCGTCCTGGGTATCGCCGAGGCAAGAACTCTTGAAAGAGATCGATAGAGTTAAGGCTCAATCAAATAGTTAATGTGACGGCAATGTCCACATGAGTGGCCTAGCTGTTAAGGTCCTTATGCTATTAACAATTATCCAATATGTGGTATCATGTCGATAAACAACCTTCCTGAATCAATCGTATTGGACAAATGTAGCTTTTTTTCTACTGTCCAGCTATGGCCGCGCCACACAAAATTAAACCCGTCCAAGTGGCTTGAAAATTTTGAGGAAGATGAACTCGAATATGCTGTACATTTATTGCACTTTTTCAATTACTATTCGGAAGATCTTGTCGATAGGATGTTTATCTCAACCATTCATAATCTTAGTAATTACATAAGAAAAACTCAGGGAGCAGGTGGTTCCAATCAAAAATGGCAGCATTTTTTAAGAACAGCATACGTCACATTAGTGTCAGGAGAAGACCCCAATCCGACAGATAGCGGTTATGGGTTTACAAGAAAGGCTAGAAATCTTGCCGGATTTGATGAGGATAGAATAATTAGCCATAATTATATCTTCGATGGAAATTGTACCCCTGGTAGTTACGTTATTTTTGTAGATGATTTCGTTGGATCTGGGAGTCAAGCTTATGAAACAATGGAACGTAAATGCGATGAAGGAATGATGTTGATTGAGCACCTCCAAGCTAATAATTTGAAGCCTATTTATTGCCCTCTTATGTGTACAGAAGGTGGCTTACATTTTCTAAATCAATACTCTCCCGATCTGATGATGGTGCCAACTCACATGATCGATAGACGGTACAGTATCTTTGACAAAGACTCCTTATGCTGGTCAGGTGAAACTCAAAAGAAGGGAATAGATGCTGTTTACAAAGCAAGCATGCGTGCAGGAATACCAGACAACCCAGACTCGACCAAACATTGGAAAGGGTTTCAAGATCAAGGGTTAGCGATTAGTTTTAGTCACGGCACTCCTGATGCAACTATCCCGTTGTTGTACTGGAGTGAAAATGATTGGCACCCACTGATTAGGAAATAGAAATGAATAATTCAATGGAACCAGAAGAGCAGTTAAGCAAAATTTTTGGTAGCTACAAAGCAGAATGGCTTAAGGAGCAGATTTACGATCTGTTCACTGAGCCATCATATATGCCAGAACTCTTAACCAGTAGGCCCTGCATATTAGTTGGTGGCAGAGGTACCGGGAAAACGACAGCCTTGCGTGCGTTGTCGTACGAGGGGACACGGGCACTGGCAAAGCAGTGTCCTACAGATGCCTGGGATTACTACGGATTTTATTACCGGGTTAACACTAATAGAGTGACAAGTTTTGAGGGACAAGACAAAGACACCTCATTTTGGAGACCAATCTTTGCTCACTACATGAATTTAATTTTTTCAGAATTATTAGTAGATTTTCTGATTTGGCGGGAAAAGGAATGTGGAACATCCTACATTCTTGATTCTTCTACAATCACAAAAGTTACCCAGAGCCTTTGTATTGAAGCATGTAGCGATGTCGCAGACCTCAAGCAAACCATTGAATTATCAAAGATAAATCTCGAAGCATATATAAACAACATTGAAGAGGAAGATCGACCAAAACTCTCTCTTCAAGGCGCACCTCTTGACCTGCTTTTTCAGTCCGTTGGATCGTCTAAGGAGTATGTAAATACCAATTTTTTCATACTTATAGATGAATTTGAGAATTTCTTAGACTACCAGCAACAGGTGTTGAATACACTTATTAAGCACTCAGGTGAGGCTTATACGTTTAAGATTGGTGTCAGAGAACTTGGCTGGAGAATTAAAGAAACACTAAATGAAAACGAGCGTTTAATACACCCTGCCGACTACATCAAAATTGACATCTCGAAAAAATTGAGCGGAGAAACATATTCAAAGTTTGCAAAAAAAATATGCAACGGAAGACTACGTGTATTGCACGAAGCGAACCCTATGTATTTTACAGACATTAGTACTGCACTTTGCTCTATGTCTGTTGAAGATGAATCAATTAAACTTGGTGTAAATAAGCGCTTAGAAGAATACTACGCTCGCCACGACACTGATTTGAAAGAGAATTTGTCGGGTGATGAGTACCGTGAATTTAAATCAAAACATCCGCTTGAACAATACACCAGTTTTTACCTTGCTTGTGGGAAAACGGAAATTGATTTTGATGATTTCCGAATTAGTTTTTCCCCAGCAAAGTGGAAGAATAGATATGACAACTACAAATTCGCTATGCTCTTTACCATTACGACGAGCAAGTTTTCAGGGTATAAAAAATACTATTCTGGGTGGGAAACTATTTTACAGATATCCGGTGGCAACATCAGGTATTTATTAACTCTAGTTGAGCAGACTTTGTTGCTTCACTATAAAAAAACAAAAGATCAATTGGTTGATTGCGACACACAAACCAAAGCTTCGGTCGCAGTAGCTAAAAACATCCTTACTGAGCTTGAAGGCCTATCAACACATGGCGCTCAATTGACCAAAATGCTTCTTTCTCTCGGTAGAGTGTTCGGTGTGCTGGCTGCAGAAGCAAAGGGGAAATCACCAGAGATTACCCAGTTTGAATTTGAAATGGATGGGGAGCATTCTTCAGACAGGGTTAACGAGTTGATTAAATCTGCAGTGATGAATCTCGCTCTTTTACGTTTCCCAGGAACAAAACTGAGCGATCCTACGAGTATTCGCGATTATGATTACATGATTCATCCTATTTTTTCGCCATTCTTTGCAATTAGTTATCGGAAAAAAAGAAAGATACTCATCAGACCAGATGCCCTGGTGAACCTAATTGATAACCATAGAGATGGCATAAAAAAATTGCTGAATTCCAAGGGAATAGTAGAAGTCGACCTGACAGTACCTCAGCAGTTGTCTTTATTCTCCGGATATTACAATGATTGATTTAAGCAAGCCTCTTTATACTGACACTTATCCTGAATTATGTCTGTTTTCCCCTTCTCCAAACTCTGCGTACCTGTTTTCCAATAGCGAAGAAGAAAGAAGCACACTGCCAATAGAATGGGTAAATAAAAACAATACCATCAATTACATTGCCATCAACGACAGAGGAACCTGTTTAGAATTTGACTCAAACGACTCAAAAGCCATTGTTTCATTGAGGGCAACGCGAGCATTAACTGCGTTTTTAAATAGTTTAGAGGAAGAAAATATTTTTCTAGACATAACAGGGATGGAGTACAGGGTTTGGGCACCAGTCTTAAAGAGTGCGTTGGCAGCAAACAAAAACGTATTTGGGGTATATAGTGAGCCAAAGAGTTACACGTTGTCTGATGTACCAACCGACGGGACTATTTTTGATTTGAGTGCAAAAATTGAAGGAGTTCATCCTCTACCGGGATTTATTAACTTTAGAGATCCCGATGAAGATAAAATATGCTTCATTCCTTTCTTGGGATTTGAAGGTGCTCGGTTTGCGCACGTGCTAGAAGTTGATCAACCTGGACCAAATATTATTCCAGTTATTGGGGTGCCTGGCTATCAGCCCGAATATCCATTCCATTCATATCTCGGAAACAAAAATGTGTTGATGCTAAACCAGATCTGGAAGGAAGTTCAATACGTGGATGCTCATTGTCCATTCAGTGTCTTGTATCTGCTTGAATCTCTTAGAAACGATTTCCCAGATCACTTCTTTAAACTGGCACCAATTGGCTCAAAACCCCATGGCCTTGGAGCAATACTGTACGCGATATTGCACAGTGAAAATACTGAGATCGTCTACGACAATCCCATAAGAAAGGGTGGTCGAACCAAAGGGCAATCAAGGGTCCATGTTTATGATATTTCATCTGCACTAACATCATACTATGCTTGATAAATATTACACGCCGGTAAGCATTGCTCGTGCGATGACTGAAGCCGTTACTATTAGTGATGCCAAAATAGTAGCAGACTTTACATCTGGTAACGGAGCTATATTGATCGAAGCCCAAGATTTGTGGCCCGACTCAAGTCTCTTTGCAAATGATATCTGTGAGAAAGCTCTTAGCGAGCTGCAGAAAAACATACCTCAATGCACTGTTGCCGCATGCGATTTTTTGTCTATAGAATCTAGAAAAACATCTAAACTTCTACGTGGGTTAGTTAGTGAGTGTGACCTGATATTCCTAAATCCTCCCTATTCATATCGTGGTGAATTCACGTACATAATTGGTGAAGATAGCCGGAAGATCACATGCCCAAGAGCACTCGCTTTTGTGTTGGCTTCGTTGGATTATCTTTCAGTGTCAGGCCAGTTAATTGGACTACTGCCGAATGGTGCTATTTTTGGAGACAGGAGCCAGGTCGCTATTGACTATATAAAAGAATCCTACGACCTTAACGTCATCAGTGAATTACAAGAAAATACATTTAATGACTGTTCTGCGAAAACAGTGATTGTTTCAATAAAGCACAAGGTCCCGACTTCAAAGCGGAGCAGTGAAGAGTCATTTGAAAATATAGCGAGTCGGTGTAAATATGATGTAATAAGAGGAAACACATCTATGAATACCGTTGGGAATGGTGATGTATCAAAGATCCCCCTACTTCACTCTACAAACCTTACAGAAGTTGGTGTGCAGGTAAATGGCTTACGTGGCACCTCAATTTCAAGAACGATTACTGGGCCAGCAGTACTGGTTCAAAGGGTTGGCAGAGTTAAAGAACACAAGGTTGCTGCAATATACCAAAAAACGGAGTTGGCTCTTTCTGATTGCATTATTGCCATCAAGACAGAATCAAATAATGAAGCAAAACTATTAGAAAAATTTATCAGAAATGACTGGAAGGGATTTCTTAGAATATACAATGGAACATGTGCCAAATATACAACGGTTTCTAGATTGAAAAAGTACTTGTCTCAGGTCGTATTGTAATCAAGTTTGTTCCCATACGGTTGCACCGAATTAACAGGCCTACCTTCTTCATCTCCCTGATAATCTAGTCAATATCGCTAGCAAAAATAGCGTTTATTATTTCCTCTTCAAACTCCACCGCTTTAGATTTGATTTCATTGACATCCAACTCTTCAATGAACTTATCTAGTTTGTCTTTTTTCTCGTCAAATTTAATTTCAACTTTTTCTCTTTTCTTAAAGAGAGGTATGTAGTGTACCCTTGAAAGAGTTCTCTCAGAAACATCGCCATTGGAAAACTCGTGAAAGACTAAGTCAAAGAAGTAATAATTATCCGCTGTGATTGTGAATGCGATTTGAGTTACATAGATAAATTGTGGACGACTGCTTCTTGCATAGTCGACAATGCGCTTCCTAATCTGCTTGCTATTTCTCCATCTTTTGTTGTGAATAAAAACATCAAAGCTGCGCTCATTTTCAAAAATCGACCTGTGGAGAGGCAAGAATTGTCCATTTTCGTCTACAGCGAATATGAAAAAGCAAACGTCACCTTCTCGCCAATCCTCAAAGTAACCATCTAATAACTGACTCATGACAATACTCTGTGACAAGGCTAGTTGAATCGACCGTACATCTCTTCATGACACTCTTTTAAGAAGGTCATCATCTCTTCAGACTCGCCGCTATTATAAAACTTAATCATCCCTGCATTGTACTCGGTTAATCTCTTCGCAGGTATTGATCCTGCTATAAAATTGTGGACACCCGGTTAAGTCGCTATCCTGCCTTTTAGAGGAGAAGCAAATGACTAAAGGTAAACGTCGAAGTTATGATCCAGGGTTCAAGCGCAATGCAGTTCTTTTGAGTGACGATCCGTC
>JAFLJW010000160.1 GCA_022712815.1 Pseudodesulfovibrio sp.
CAGTCATGTTTAATCCTTATTCAAAAAGCGCGGTGCTCAGGTAGCGTTCGCCAGTATCGCAAACGACAAAGACGATCATCTTGCCCGCATTTTCTTTACGTTTTGCCAGCTCAATGGCTGCCGCGCAGTTTGCGCCGGAAGATATGCCGCAAAGGATACCTTCCTTCATGATCATTTCTTTGGCGACCTCAAAGGCGGTGTCATTATCAATTTTGATTATTTCATCAATGATATCAGTGTTCAAAGCATCGGGTACAAATCCGGCACCTATACCCTGAATGGTGTGCGGTCCGGGTTTTCCACCTGACAGGACAGGAGAGGCTTCGGGTTCGACGGCCACTGCCATGACTTCGGGCTTTTTTTCTTTCAGCACTTCACCGACACCGGTGATGGTGCCGCCAGTGCCTACGCCAGCCACAAAAATATCCACTTTGCCGTCCGTATCCGCCCAGATTTCCTCGGCGGTCGTCTTGCGGTGGACATCTGGATTAGCCTCATTCTCGAATTGCATGGGCATGAAAGCATTTTCATGCTGGTCAACGATTTCTCGTGCTTTGGCGATGGCCCCTTTCATGCCTTCAGAGGCGGGGGTCAGGATGAGTTCCGCCCCGAATCCCTTGAGCAGCTTGCGCCGCTCAATGCTCATGCTCTCTGGCATGGTCAGGATCAGGCGTAGCCCTTTGACAGCGCAGATAAAGGCCAGTCCGATGCCGGTATTGCCGCTGGTAGGCTCAACAAGGACGGTATCCTGAGTGATTTTCCCGGATGCCATACCGACTTCGATCATATTTTTGGCGATACGGTCTTTGACCGATCCGCATGGATTGTTGAATTCCAGCTTGGCAACGAGCGTGGCTGGAAGTCCGGCCGAGAGTTTATTGAGTTGAACCAGTGGAGTTCCCCCCACCAGTTCAGTCATGTCATTGGCTATTTTCATAGGCTACTCCGAGCTTTTTGCGCAGGTCAGACCTTGTTTTTCGGCAGAGAAGGGAGAGAGCTTGCGCAGGTTGTCGATGATACCGGGCAGATTCTTCACAATGAAGTCAACTTCCTGTTCCGTATTGAAGCGGCTCAGGCTGAACCTGATGGAACCGTGGGCAAAGGTGAAGGGAACACCCATGGCCCGCAGGACGTGAGAAGGTTCAAGGCTGCCGGATGTACAGGCAGACCCGGAACTGGCACAGATGTTGAGCTGGTCCATCATCAGCAAGATGGCCTCACCTTCTACATAACCAAATGAGATATTGGATGTATTTGGAAGGCGGTTGTCTTTGTCTCCATTGAGGATGCTGTCGGGAACCCTTTCGAGCAGTCCGGTTTCCAGCTTGTCACGAAGGGTCTTGACCAGGGTGTTTTCCTCTTCCATGTGGTCAAGGGCCAATTGGCACGCCTTGCCAAGGGCAATGATACCGGTGGTGTTCTCAGTTCCGGCGCGGCGGCTGCGTTCCTGATGGCCGCCAATCAGGAATGGCCGGAAGGGCAGTCTCTTGCGCACGAAGAGGGCACCTACGCCCTTGGGGGCATGGAGCTTGTGGCCGGAAAGAGAGAGCATGTCGATGGGCGTCTTTTCCAGGTCGATGGGAACCTTGCCCACGGCCTGAACCGCATCGGTATGAAAGATTACGTCATTATCCTTGGCGATCCTGGCAATTTCCTCGATGGGATAGATGTTGCCAGTTTCGTTGTTGGCCCACATGATCGAAATGATGGCTGTATCCTTGCGGATGCTTTTTTTCAGCTCTTCAAGGTCGAGTCTGCCGTGTTCATCTGTACCGAGATAGGTGACATCGTACCCTTCTTTTTTTTCAAGGAACTTGCAGAGGCTCAAGATGGCCGGATGCTCGACACGGGTGGTGATGATGTGCCGTTTGCCCGGCAGGGCGTTCAGGGCAGACCGGATGGCCGTATTGTCGGATTCGGAACCACATGAGGTGAAGATGATCTCGTCAGGTTCACAGTTGATGAGTGCGGCAACACGTTCTCGTGCCTGTTTCAGGTGGGCGCCAACCTGTCCGCCAAAGCGATGCATGGAGGATGGATTGCCGTACAATTCTGTGAAAAACGGCTTCATTTCATCATAGACTGCCGGGTCCACCTGGGTGGTGGCATTATTATCCATGTAGATGGTATTCATATGATTATCCTTCCCGGACAACGAGGTCCGGATCGACTTTTTCCTGAAGCTTGGCTTCCACGACGTTTTGTAGCGTTATCTGGCTGGACGGGCAGTTGGAGCACATGCCCATGAACTTGACGAAGACCTTTTTGCCGTCAATGTCCTCAAGCCTGATATCACCGCCGTCTGCCTGGAGCATGGGCCTGATTTCATCGTCGATAACGGCTTCAATCAGGTGCATGCGCTGGATGTTGGTCATACCCTGTGCCGGGAAGTCGGAATGGGAGGAGGGAGTTGCACAGACACCTTCTCCCCTGGCTTCGAGCAGCAGACGCTCCAGATCACCTATGCATTTACCGCAGCCGCCACCGGCCTTGGTGAAGTTGGTGATGTCCTCAACGGATTTGAGGTCATTTTCCTTGATGGCCCGCAGGATTTCCTCATCAAATACGCCGAAACATTCGCAGATCAGTTCGCCTTCGTGAGAGTGTTCAGCCTGGGGCGGGGCTTCGCCGCGCATGTTC
>JAFLJW010000452.1 GCA_022712815.1 Pseudodesulfovibrio sp.
CCCGGATGTTGAATGGGAAGTGCATCTTTTTTTTTACCCCCTTGAAAGGGGCAGGGCGGGGAGATTCATCCGGGGATGATTCCCCCCGCCACTGGGGGGAAGGTTGCAGGAAACCGGGTCAGGGTCAAGGGGAGGGTGGACCCGGCTGGCTGCGTCCTTACGTGTTTTCCTTTACGGCACTTAGGCCGCCAAGGGAAAATTTGACTATATGATCGACGAAATCGTCAATGTTGCCTCTTACCGAGGGACGTTGCGGCGTGAGCCTGTCGATAATCGGCTGAGTCAGCAGATGATCGAGCACCAATGCCCAGATGTTTGAACTGGAAAAAGCGAGGACCGCGCCGGGAACGTCCGGACCCAGAATCTCGGTCAGGATATTCCTTAGTTCGTCGGTTCGGGGCTGAACCTGACGTTTGACAATAAAGTCGAGGTTTTGGCTCGGTTTGGCCATCTCTCGCAGGAAAATGGCCCAGCGTTGGGTCACCATGCCATTGCCGCGTTCATATATTTCGCTTGTCAGGTCGCTCAGGTAGTTGTGCAGCCTCTCTTGGGGAGAGAGGTCTGGGTCTTTGGCAATCTGAGGATGCTCGTCCTTGGGGAAAATCTCTTCCAATACTGCCACATACAGCGCGTCCTTGCCGCCGAAGTGGTAATTGACAGCGGCCACATTGGCTTTGGCCCGGCCGCAGATGTCGCGCACAGTGGCGGCGTCAAAGCCTTTATCGGCAAAAACTTCGATGGCAGCGGCCAGTAGCGCGTCTTTTGTGTTGACGTCAGGTGTTTCGTTCATAAATATAGGTGACGGCAGGTGTCCCGCCTTAGTTTGTTCAAACAGTTGTTTGAATTTTTATCCTCCCATTGTGGTCTGCAAGTCAAGAGATATTTTCAGGCATCATTTTTGGCTTGGTGCCGTCGGCAATGGGTGTGAGTCATTTGGATTGATTAGAGGAGATGGTCTGTGGAAGTTCTTTTAGCCAAAACTGCCGGCTTTTGCATGGGTGTTGATCTTGCCCTTCGGAGGCTTGATAAGCTCGTTGCCACTGCCGAAGACAGGCCCATCTTCATTTTGGGACCCATCATTCACAATCCTCAGGTGCTTAAAAAATATGCCGAGCAGGGTGTGACCATGGTGGACGCACCGGGCGAAGTGCCAAGTGGCGCGGTCGTCGTTATTCGCGCCCACGGCATTACCCGACAGGTTGAGGCCGAGTTGAGAGATCGTGATGTTCAGATCAGAGATGCCACTTGTCCTCGTGTCAAGAAGGCGCAATTGCTCATCAGTAGTAATACTCAAAATGGCAAGGAATTGCTGCTTTACGGCGAGGCCGATCACCCGGAGGTCGCTGGACTGGTCAGTTATGCCGAGAATGGTTTTTTTGTTTTCGGGTCCGAGAAAGAACTGGCCGTATACCCGCTGTCCAGGGACAAGTCCTATGTGTTCGCGGCCCAAACCACGCAGGACCGGATGCTTTTCGACAAGATGTCAGACAGGATGACTGGCGATACCGCTCTGGACGTAGTGGTGCTTGAAACCATCTGCGATGCCACCAAGCTGCGCCAGAAAGAGGCCAGCAAACTTGCAGCCCAAGTCGATTTCATGGTCGTGGTCGGCGGCTATAATAGTGGTAATACCCGCAGGCTGGCCCAAGTCGTTTCTGAACATGGCACTCCGTGCAAACACGTGGAAACCATGGCAGACCTTTCTCTTGACGGCCTGTTGCAGTACAAGAAAATTGGTATCACCGCCGGAGCCTCCACCCCTATACATCTCATTTATGAAGTGCTGGGCGTACTCAGAAATATTTAAATAATCGGCGCATAGTTTATCACAGTTCGTTGCCTCTTGGGACGTGTCGACAATTATCCACCTACTCCGTTTGGCAAGGTTTTCAAATGACTGCGTTGTCAGGAGAAAATGACTCTTGATGTAGCTATGGCTACGCCTGAGATCCATTTTTACCTTCCCCCTTGCCCTTTAAAAAACCTTGCTTAAACTCGTGACGGTGTCTACTTGTCGACATGTCCTGAGTGCTTTTTCGCTTGGAATAGTTCAAGTACAAGGCGCAAAAAAAGCACAAGACCGAAGCGTATTCTTATACGTGAGGGTTTGTGCTTTTTGCAGCAACGCAGTAATTGAGCCATTCCAAGCGAAAAAGCTGGGGCCAGGCGGTTCCGGTAGAATGATATACCGAAAGCTGACCCTGGCCCCGTGCACGATGTCCTCTGTGTACGCATCGCCGTTGCTGTGCATTTTGTGCTGGCCGAGACTGTGGAGGGCGTCAGCCAACCGGATAGCAACGTCCTGACCTCGGTAACGATGCTGACGTTGGACATCAACCGGGAGAGGATTACCTGATTGGAGGGCATTTTTTTGCCGCGCGATTCAAGTATAGCACCTCTTCCAGCGTGTAGTATTATAATCGTAAAACATATTGTCTCGTGGCAATTGCATCCAGATGCGGTGCCGGATCGGGGGCAAAAGATAAGGGCTTGCGACAGCCGTTTATGGTGCTTACCTTGTCCAAGGTCTGTTTATGAAAATCTCCAAGGAGTACCCAGTGGATATCAATAAAGCCATCGCTGATTTGAAGAAAGAGCCGGGATTTGCCGATAACGTCGGCATGTTGCTGGTTCACAACGGTCTCGTCCGCGGCTGGTCCCGCAAGGATCGGTCCAAAGTTTCTGCAATCGAAGTGACTCCAGATCTGGTCAAGATGGAGGAGATACGCAAGGATATCGAAGCTTATGACGGTGTTTTTAGGGCCGTTGCCCATGCCAATTCAGGCTTGATGAAACCCGGTGATGACGTGCTTTTCCTGATCGTGGCCGGTGACATCCGCGAGAACGTCAAGGCTGCCCTGTCCGACTTTCTCGATCGAGTGAAGTCAGAAGCTGTCAGCAAAAAAGAAATTTTCGCATAAGGCCACCCCATGCATAAGTCCCTAGAAGATACCCATGGCCGCAAGGCCAGTTACATGCGCGTCAGCGTTACTGATCGCTGCAACATGCACTGTACCTACTGTGCCGGTGAAGGATGCGATTTCATCCCGCATTCAAATATTCTTCGCTACGAAGAAATATTGGACCTCATTGGCATGGCCGTTGATTTTGGCGTGGAAAAAATCCGTTTCACCGGAGGCGAGCCATTTGTTCGCAAGGGTTTTGCCGATTTCATGATAAGTGCGGCCGCCCGGTTCCCGAAAGTTGATCTGTGCGTGACCACCAACGCCACCCTCATCGGGGATTATGTGGAGAGATTGGCCCAGGCAGGCATACGCAGGGTGAATATTTCCCTCGATACGCTTGATCCGGATAAATTCACTCGCATTACCGGGCATGACCTGTATTCCACGGTTCGGGCCAATATCGATCGCTGTCTGGACGCGGGAATGAACGTCAAGGTCAATGCCGTGGCCATGAAAGGGGTCAACGACAACGAACTTCCGGGCTTTATCAAATTCGCCACAACCCATTCCGTTGACATGCGCTTCATTGAATTCATGCCCGTAGGACTTGATACCGGCTGGAAAGACGATACCGTGTGGAGGGCTGAAGATATTCTGGCCCAGGCCAGGGAACTGACCGAGCTGATTCCGGTCAAAGGCAGCGAGAAGCAGCATGGCCCGGCCCGGATGTTCACGATCTCAGGCGGAAAAGGGCGCATTGGCCTTATCTCGCCGTATACCAATCATTTTTGTGCCACCTGCAATCGGTTGCGCATCACCTCTGATGGCTCCCTGCGGACCTGCCTGTTCTCGGACAAAGTCTACCGACTGCGTCCTGCCCTTCGCCATCCCAAGCTGGGCCTTCCCACTGTGGAGCGCATCATCCGTGTCGCCAGCAAGAGAAAACCCATGGGTTATGAACTCCTCGCACACATGCCTGCCGGACAAGGCGTTTGCCACACCCGCATGGCCTCCATCGGCGGCTAGCTTGCGGATTGTTCAGGGAGGCCCGATTGCGTCGTTGCGGGTAAAAGCGCAAACCCTCACGTATAGGAATACGCTTCGGTCTTGCGCTTTCATCCGCGCCTAACACTCGAACCTCCCTGAACAATCCGCAAAGAGATGATTGTGTGTGAGGGGGGTGAAGAGCTTGCGTATAAGAATACGCGGCGGGGAGAAGATGTAGGAGCTTGCGTATGAGAATACGCGGCGGGGGAGAAGATGTGAGATTTTGCGTATAGGGTGGCGCAAAGTTATTGCGAGAGGGTGTTGTGGGCTTTTCTTGATAGCCTGAAGTTTTTTATTTCCCTTTCATGTGGCCTTGGTAGAGGTAGAACGCGCCTGTTGCCATCATTGGCAGACAGAGTAGTTGCCCCATGGAGAGCCAGTTGAGGGCGATGAAGCCGAGATGGGCGTCTGGTTCACGGGCGAATTCGACAATGAAGCGGAAGCAGCCGTATCCGAGCAGGAAGAGTGCGCCAATGCATCCCGTGGGTCTGGGCTTGGAAGAATACCACCAGAGAATAGAGAAAAGGACCATGCCTTCAAGGGCGGCTTCGTAGAGCTGGGAGGGGTGTCGAGGGTAGGCTCCCGCGCCGGGGAATGGCATGGCCCACGGCAGGTTGGTATACCGACCCCAAAGCTCGGCATTGATGAAATTTCCGATACGTCCGAAAAACAATCCGGGAGGGACGAGCGGGGCGATGAAATCAGTCACTTCCAGAAAGGACATCTTGTTGACCCGACCAAACACCCAGCAGGCCAGCGATACGCCGATCAGACCGCCGTGAAAGGACATGCCGCCTTCCCACACGGCAAAAACCTTGAGCGGATTGGAAAAATAAAAGTCGGCATTGTAGAAAAAAACGTAGCCCAGCCTGCCACCCACGACCACGCCGATGATTGCCCAGGTGATGAAATCGTCCAGATTGGCGGCAGACCATTTATTCCACGGCTTGTTGGCCCGGTAACGGCCAAGCAGCCAGGCGGACAGGATGCCAAGCACGTACATCATACCGTACCAGCGAAGCTGAAGTGGGCCGATGGAAAGCATGACCGGGTCAAATTGTGGATAATTGAGCATGGGGGCTGGTCTCCGTATCTGTGATGCGTCTTTGTTTTCTCTTGAAATTCAGGTATACTTCCGTACCGGACACAATGTGTCCCTTTTTTGATAATGCCGTCAACCCTGAGATGACAGAGATCATGGAAAACCAGCACGAACTCGATATTCTAGAAATGCCCTTTGAAGGGCTGGCCGCTTACTGGCTGTCCATCAAGAAAATAATGGATGCCAAAAAGAGCCGTGCCATCCTTGACGAAGAGATATCACATACTGTCGAACCATACATCCTGCACCTGTTGGAAACCGTTTTCTCCAACTTGAGCCGGAACATGGTTCGTCGGCTGGCTCGCGTCAAGCGGGATACGCAGCTTGATGATTACGGTACGAAAATAGACCTGATGCGATTGGCGGTTTTTGCCATCGCATCGGGCGAAAATCCTCGTATCACCTTGGTCCGCATGGATTCCAAATTTGCCCATCCGCTCATGACCGAGGACCGGGCATTTGATATGGCCACCGCCATGTTCGATGCCATCAAGCCCAAAGGTGTGGACCTCGATATTCTGCTCTCGGTGGACCACAAGATCAAGGCTGATCGACTGCTCGTGAAGCTCCTGTTCTTCGTCATGTACGCCCGCCGTGAGGGCAGGCAGAATCTTGAAAAATTCATCCCGCACATGGGGTCGCGCTTTTTCTCGGAAGGGGTGTCGCTGGGCATTGATAATTTCGAGGCGGATTTTCTTGCCTATCATCTGGAAGGAATCAGGGACCGGACCATAATCGAGACCAAACGCAAAATGGACATGGCCCTTGAGATGGCCTTGGCCATTCGTGACAAGCTGCCTTATGATGATGTTTTTCGCATTGCACGGGCATACATGCCGTGATGGAAGTTAAATAGATATGAACAAATATACCACATCGTTACTGGTTTTTATTTTTGCGTTCGTGCTGTTCGGACCGCCCGCCTTTGCCTGGAGGGAAGTACGGACTGGGCAAAGAAATTTTGAACGTGCCTGGCAAGCCTATACGTCGAGTCAGCCGGACAAGGCCAACAAGTTTTTCAAGGTCGCGGCAACTGCGTACGCAGAGGCCTTGGCCGCTGATCCGCCAAGCAGGACAGCCAGATACGCCTCCACCCTGACCATGGCTGGCATCTCTTTTTACTATGCTGGCAGGCATGAGGAATGCATCGATGCCATGGGACTCGCATACAAAAAGGAAAACAAGGTGTGGGAAGCGAATCTTTTCATCGGCCTTTCAAATGCCCGGTTGGGCGACAAAGCCAGGGCTGTGGAGTTTTTAAACCTGTATCTTCAGTCGATGCCATCGCAGCGGATTCTGTCCAGTTCTGTTACGCAGCAGCTCAAGAACCTTGAGACCGGTTCAGGCTCACTCAGTGACAGTGTTAAACAAATTGAGAAAGTCCTGCCATTGCAGTTCATTAACAACACCACCTTTAACAACGCCCCCCGCAGTTCCAATCCATCCTTTGAGCGATGCGGTGGCTCCTTCTGGTGGCGCAAGAACAAGGCCCCATGTTCTGGATCGGGATATGGTCTTAACTCATTGTAATGAAATTGTCTTGAATGGACGGGTTTTTCATGGTTTAACGAGCCATTGATTTCAAGTCGGACTTGACGAACGCACGACAATATACAACCATCGGCCACTTCCACAGGGCAGAACCCTGCAACGATAACTCAAAAGATCAATGACCACGGATACGATCAGCATACCAGAACAGTACCTCCGGGCTTTTACCAAGGCCGACATCAACGAGTTGCCCCTTAGACGCTACGAAGGGGAGATCATGGTCGTTCGTACTGAAAAGCAACGTACTCTTGCTCTCAAGGAAATGGCCGAAGAGCGGATACTCGGTTTTGATACCGAGACGCGTCCTGTTTTCAGAAAAGGCAAAAAGCCCGGGCCTCCTTCACTTATCCAGCTCGCCACCGCCGATTGCGTATACGTCATCCAGATCAATATCCTGCCGTTGTGCAACGGACTCTGTGAGCTTTTGTCCAACAAGAAAATCATCAAGACCGGCGTGGCCGTGCGGGACGATATTCTCGGCCTGCAAAGGATTGCGAAGTTCAAACCCAGCGGTTTTGTTGATCTTTCAAATATCAGTGCAAATGCGGATATGCAGACCCACGGCCTGCGCAACATGGCCGCCAATCTTTTGGGATTCAGGATATCCAAGTCAGCCCAATGCTCCAACTGGGCCAAGGAAAAATTGACAAATCAGCAGGTCAATTACGCAGCCACGGACGCCTGGGTCAGCCGCGAACTCTACCTCGCTCTTGAAGACTTGAATCTGGTTTAACCACACTCTCCGCTCTCCACTGCCACTTGGGACGCACAACAGCGACCGCTTATTGGCATGCAACGTGCAGCCTATGGCAAAACTGGCAATGCATGCCTTTCCTGCGCCATTCTTCTGACACGGTGCGTGGAAAGACGTTCACTCTGTTTTCAAAGCGCAGCAACAGTATCAACGGAGCGGGTCCAATGGCCAAGTACACACACAGTCCTAAAATCATTCTCATAACCGGCCCGAGAGCTGCGGGTAAAACCACTGTGGCAAAGCAGTTGGTCGAGGAGCTGGGCTACCACCATATCTGGCTGGACGGGATCAATGGCAAGGTCCGCAAGGAACTCAACCTTGAAACCAATGACATGTATGCATATACGCTGGAAAATCAGAAGGCATATGAGCGGTATCTTCGTGATGAGATCAAGGGAATACGGTATAAAAACCTTGTTTTTGAAGGAGATGCGGTACGTTCTCTGTATATACTCGATATCTTTGTCAACATGGTCGTCAACTATTATGGCGAATATTCGATTTTCAAGGCTTTTTCTCTCAGCCCGGACCGTGCGGACCATCACAATCAGTACATGCTGCGCGAGATTCAGCGCGTGAAGGAATACATCAAGAACAATCTGGGAAAACCCAAGGAAGAGCACACAGGCGACAAGCGGGTCAGAGATTACGATCTGAATGAAACACCTGATCCGGCCGGATTTGAACGGATTGAGGATACCGAGACCATCATGCAATGGGCGCGGGATAATCATGATGCCCGCCATCCGGCACTCCCGGAGAAATATGCCGATCTGATCAAGTGCGTGGCCGACTCTGAAACCTACACTCCTTTTTATCAGACAGTGGATGTGGATGGCTTGCGCATCATAAGCGGCATCTTTAATTCCAATCTTTCATGGAAAAACATCATGATGCTGAGGCCGGATTTCAAAGGTAAATCCGTGGTCGATCTCGGTGCCATGCATGGCTATTTCAGTTTCAAGGTCGAAGAATGCGGTGCCAGGGAAGTGGTCGGGCTGGAATTGAATCCCGGTTCGGTCGAAGTGGCCAAGGCTGTTGCCATAAGTCGCAAGTCCCGCTGCACCTTTGAGGTGTGTGATGTGGACACGGACGAGTTGCCCAAATGTGATATTTATCTGGCCATGAACATGCTCCACTGGGTCAAGGATCTTGATGCCTTTCTGGATAAATTGACCGATGCAGCGGATGAGATAATCATGGAAGTTGGTGAAACCCAGATCAAACAGATCACCAGAGCTCTCTGGCCCAAAGGTTTCAAGCCCGTCAGTATTCAGGAATCCCACAGGCCCGATCAGTTGATAGGCCAGCGGCAGCTGTTTCATTTTGTCTGCAAGGATCACACGAAGAAGACTATCGTCAAAGACAGCAACCAGCCACAACCGCAAACCCAAAAAGCGTAGTCATATCGGCAGATACCTATGGGGAGAAGAGCTACCCACGCTTCAGGCGGTGAAGCAAAGTTACAGGGTGTTTTTGTGCGGCATACGATTTCATTAAAGGACTTATAGGAAACGATAGTGCCATCCAAAACCATCGCCTGGCTGGGCGGTCATTATTTCAGGGAATATCTTGCCGCCGAACAGGAACTCAAGATCATTCGTCTTCCTATGGAAAAGCCGGACGTGCTGACCTGGGAAGATCTGGTTGAGCGGTGCGGAGAAATTCCCGACGTTGTTCTGTACGCCGATCGCAGTCTGCCGCCGCCCTTGATCGGGTTGGAAAACTTCCCGTGCCAGACCGTTTTTTACGCCATTGATTCACATATTCACTCCTGGTATCCCATGTACGCTCAGGCATTTGACCTTGCGGCCGTCAGCCTGCGTGACCACCTGCCAAGGTTTCGCCAAAGGCTCAGGGGCAATCAGGTTATCTGGCTGCCAGCCTATCCCATTCGCAACGAGCAGCCGCCAGTTGATCCTCCCAAAAAGGAATGGGATCTTCTTTTTGCGGGTAATGTGGACAGGGAAACAACGCCGGAAAGGTATGTTTTTCTCAAGGAATTGAAAGCGCGTTTCCCGAATCTGGAAGTTAGGCAAGGCGAGTTCTCAGAATTTTTTCCCCGCGCCAGAGTCGTCCTGAATATTGCGGAACAAAACGATCTCAATTTTCGGGTTTTCGAAGCCTTGGCGTGTGGCTCCTGTCTTGTCACGCCAGAGGTCGGTCATGGTCAGTCCCTGCTGTTCACGGATGGTGAGCATCTCGTCACATACCCGCAAGATGATATGGATCGCCTCATCGAAATCGTGTGCAACCTGCTGGCTGACGAAACGCGCCGGGAATCAATCGCCCAG
>JAFLJW010000293.1 GCA_022712815.1 Pseudodesulfovibrio sp.
ATCTCAAGGGTGATGCCATCGACAAACTGGCTCGCATTGTGGCCATTGCCGATGCCTACGACAATCCTTGCAACCACCCTGCCCCCACCAAGTCGCTGACGCCGTACCTCGCTCTTTCCTACATGTTTGGACAACAAAAACAGCTTTTCGATTTGGAAGTGCTGGCGTTATTCATCCGCTGCCTGGGTGTGTACCCGCCGGGTACTGTGGTCCAGTTATCAAATGGGGCCATCGGGATGGTCATGTCCGTGAATCCGAAAAACCAGCTCAATCCGAGTATTGTCCTGTACGATTCGGGCGTGCCGAAAAAGGAAGCCTTGATCGTTGATCTGGCGGACGAGCCAGACCTGAGGGTCGAGAAATCAATCCGGCTGGCACATTTGCCGCAAGAAATCTTCGAATATCTTTCGCCCAGAGCGAGAATCACATACTTCATTGACCCCAACGGGGCCTGATTCTTTCTTATTTTCAAAAAAAATGCCTCATAAAGCGAAAAAGCGATGTCCCACATCGCTTTTTCGCTTTATGAGGCATTGGCCGCAGGCTCACTCGGGGTCAAGGGGCGCGTCCCTTGCTAGTCCAGGGCAGCGCCCGGGTCTCTCCGAAGGAGACCGCCGGTAGGCCCGCCAGAGGCATGCAAATCACTACCCTTTTAACAACAGTCGGCTAATGCTTGCTATCAGGTCGTGTTTCAGGATCGGTTTCATGATGAAATCGCCGATGCCGATGTCCCGGAGCCGGTCGTAGGAGACTGCGTCCGAGAACCCGGTACAGAGAATTATGGGCATGTCTGGACGTAGCTTGAGTATTTCGCGGGCAAACTCCATGCCGGTCATGTTGGGCATGGTCTGGTCCGTGATGACAAGATCAAAATCCTTGGAACGGTGCCTGAAGGCTTCGAGGGCTTCGATGCTGGAGGTACGGGTGACGACCTCGAACCCGCAGGATTCGAGCATTTCACGACCGATGTCGGTGAGCGGCTTTTCGTCGTCCACAAAGAGAATACGCCCCTCGCGGAAGATGAGATCGGAGGGGGAGTCCACTGCAATAAAATCGGCCTCAGAGGTCTTGGGCAGAAAGACGTGGAATGTCGCGCCCTGACCGGGGGTGTTCTCAAGTTCAAGATACCCGTCGTGCCGTTTGACTATGCCGTGCACCATGGCGAGTCCCATACCGGTTCCTTCGCCCTGTTTCTTGGTGGTGAAGAAGGGGTCGAAAATGCGCTCGACCAGATCGGGCGCGATGCCCGGTCCGGTATCCGAGACGGACAAACGGACGAACCGTTCGGGCCTGCCAAGATCTTCCGGCGGGATGTTGTCGTCACCTGTCGCGACGTCGGCCAAAATAACAGTGATGGTACCACCGGTCTCCTGCATGGCGTGTGATGCATTGCCGCACAGATTGAGCAGAATCTGATGCATCTGGGTCGGGTCGGCCATGACATGATCGCGGTCGGTTTCGATGCGGGAGATGATCTCGATATTGGAGGGTACGGAAGAGCGCAGGAGCTTGAGGGCCTCCTTGATGAGCGGGGAAAGCGTCATGGAATGGCGTTCCTGCGGTCCCTGTCTGGAAAAATTGAGAATCTGGGTGACGAGATCACGGGCGCGTTTACCGGCGCGGGAGATTTCCTTGACGCGCCGGTCCAGGCCGGATTCAGGCTCGGCACTGCTTTCGATGAGTTCCGCATAGCCGAGGATGACACCGAGGATATTGTTGAAATCGTGGGCGATTCCGCCAGCCAAGGTGCCGAGGGCCTCCATCTTCTGCGACTGGCGGAGTTGTTCTTCAAGGCGTTTGGGTTCGGAAATATCGAAGATATATCCACGTATTTCCTCAAATTTTCCAACGGAATTGAGCACGGCATCGAAGTTGACCAGAAGGTATTTCTTGATCCCCTCCCGGTGGAGGGTGACTTCATGGTTGATCAGTCGACCCTGTCCTTGAATCAGGCCCTGAAGAGGTTCGGGCGCCCCCATCTCCTCCCATATGTCATAAATATTTGCCCCGTGGGCATCCTGAGGAGAGCTGAAATTGAAAAGATCGGCAAAGGCGACATTGCAATCGAGAATGAGACCGTCCGCATCGGCTGCGAAGTTGCCGGTGATATCCTTTTCAAACAGAAGCCGATATCGCTGTTCACTGGCCTGAAGCTCGCGCAGGACAGAGGCCCGTTTGGCGATGTCGAGACGCAGGCGGCGGTTGGCCGCATTGAGTTCAAAAGTCCGGGCCTCGACCTTGCTGGCCAGGGTCTCGTTGAGATCGTGCAGCCTGTTTTCAGCGTCCCATTTGGAACACAGGGAGGTGGCGATCTGCTTGAGTTCCGCCGAGCGAAAAGGCTTCTGAATATAGAGGAGTTTTTCGGGAGGCTGAATGCGTTTGTTGATTTCCTTGAGCGGCACATCGGGCTGGGAAGAAAGCAGGACAATCTCGATATTCGGGTCCATGGCGCGGATATTTTCGGCCAGATCAAGCCCACACAACTCACTTCCTTCCGGGCCTTTCAGATGAATTTCGATAAGAGCTATAGTGAAAGGCGCATCCAGACTCAAGGCGTTGGCGACCTCAATGGCAGCATCGCTGTCAGAGGAAAAAGAAACAACCTCAAAGATCGGCTTGTCCGCTTCGGCGGCTATTTCCTCCTTGGACGGCAGTTTGACATCGTCACTGAAAAGGGCCTCCAAAGCGGACGGCTCCTCTCCCTCGTAACAGAGGATGTCACGGTAGAAAACGAGCATGTCCTCATCATGATCCACAGCGAGGACACGAAAACGGGTGGTGATTTTGGCTGCCAAATTATTTCTCCGAACACGGCTGACACTGTCTGTCTCAGTCCGAGTCTTGGATGAAATATATTGAAATCCTCCATAAAAGGGAAGGGTATGCTCAAAAAGAAAAACCCCGGACCGGGCGAGGGCCTCTCGTCCGTCCGGGGTTTGCTGTGGGGAGAGGCGTTTTGTTGTTTTCACACAGCACCTGTTTTCGCTTTAGAGATGAGATCCATCGACTCTGGGCCGGACGCGCCTGAAGATCGGTGCGCGGTCGATATCGAGGATTGCCAGAACATCTGGACGGTCAGTCTTCGCTTCCCGGACTGACCCGAACTTGCCGACAAGCACCCGATACCAGATGCCCTTTTCACCAAGGTCAACCTGATTGATCCAGGTCTTAAACCCTTGCTTCTGAAGCTTGGTACAATGGCTGAAAGCCCAGGAATGATCACGCCAGGAACTGACGTGCAAGCCGTAGGATTTCTCAAGTATAATGACCCCGGAACCTGGCCCCTCCAACGATATCTTCTGGATATCGGAGGCGGGGGGAGGCGAGCCTGCGGACGCGGGAGATGCCGCAGGCCCGCCGGGGTTCTGCTCCGTGTCGGGGAAAGACTTACGGAGCAGGGGGTTCGGGGTGGAACCTCTTTGTTTGGTGCCGACGCCTTGAAATCTGGCGGCCATGCGGGCGCGTTTCAGGTTGTCGGCGGCTTTGACATAATAATTGGGAGACAGTTCAATGGCCTTCTCAAAGTACGGAACAGCCTTGCCGGGCTGATCGTCGGTCATGAGCACATAGCCAAGATTGTTATAGGCTTTGGACTCGCCACCTGCGTACTTGAAGGACTCAAGGGCTTCGTCCAGCCGACCAAGACGGGTCAGGGCCAGACCAAGGTTGTTGTAGGTCCGACCGGAAACTCCGCCGCTTTTGAGGGCATGACGAAAGGCGTCCACGGCCATCCCGTATTGCTTGCGGGCGATATAAACCACACCGATATTATTATAAATTTCATCGGACCCGTTGCCGTGATGCAGATCAAGGGCCTTGGCGAAGCTGTCCGCAGCCAGAGCATACCTTGCCTCCCGGTCATAGAGAATGCCCAGATAGTTGTGGGCTTTCCAGAGCAGGGGATTGAGGCGCACGGCCTTGCTCAGATAGATTTCAGCCTCGGCGTACAACCCGGCCCGGAAATATACGCCACCCGCGGATTCGTTGGCAATGGCGTGGTCAGCGTCCAGTTCAAGGACATTGTTGAATTCCACCAAGGCCTGTTCATCCAAACCCTGCATGATGAGAAGATCACCCCTCTTGACGCGAACATCGAGATTCGACGAATCCAGATCAAGGGCTTTATTGTAATGCATCAAGGCCATCTCAGGGCTGCTGCGCTGTAGGTATCCATCGCCGATCTGTTCATGCTGTTCACTGGAAAGCTGAACCGGGCCTTTCTCGCCGTAAGCGAACTCATCGAAGGTCATGTCGTCATGCGTCTTGCCGACGCATCCCGAAAAAATCAGGACCGATAAGAATGCCAGGATAATGGGTGTAGTCTTCTTCATGATAATTCTCCCTTTGCCTTTGGGCTTACTTGTTAAGCACGGCAAATGTGTCTGCGAACATGATCACGGCAGGACCGATAATAGTGACAAATAGTGCCGGAAGGATAAATAGGATAAGCGGCAAAAGCAGCAAGACAGGCATCTTTGCGGCCTTTTCTTCGGCGCGCTGGGATCGCTTGATACGCATGGCATCGGAATATACCCGAAGCGTGCGCCCCACGCTGATTCCGAAGGCATCAGCCTGAATGAGCAGCGAAGTCAGGCTGTTCAAATCGTCCAGCCCCACGCGCTCGGCCAATGACCTGAGGGCTTCCTGGCGAGCCTTGCCTGCCCTCAGTTCCAGAGTCAGCAACTTGAATTCAGCACTGATGATCGGCCCGGAACTGCTCATCTCCGCACAAACCCGGTCAATGGCCTGATCAAGCCCCATGCCGGATTCGATGCAGACAACCAGAAGGTCGAGGGCATCCGGCAGTTCGTCGCTGACGGCGAGCTTACGCGCGGCGATCTTTCTTGAAAGCCATAATTCAGGCCCATATATACCGGCAATAGCCAAAAGGATTACGCCGAAGATAGTGCTGATCAAGGCCATGTCCGGGTAAAACAGGTACCGAATGAGCAGGAAAACACCGGCAAAGGCGATGGCCAGCCCCCCCTTGACGCCCTGAAATATCTTGTACGCATCAGGCTTGCGCAGCCCGGCCTGAACCAGAGCCAGACGATTCTTGTCAATCTCGACGGTTTCCTGAGGGCCGATTTTGGAACCAAGCTGGCCGAAGAAATCCACAAACTTCTGAAAAAGTGATGAAAACGGAGTTGTCAGGGCATCGCCGCGACTGACCGCCGTGCCAGAGACCTGTTCCTTGAGCCGGGCAGCATCGCTTGCCCCGCCCAGATATCCCATGAGACCGTACCCGGCCAGAAGCACCGAGACAAAGGCCAGCCCAGCGGCCAGAAGGGGAACTAATTGTGATTCATTCATATTATCCTCCTAGACCTTGATCTGTATGATTTTACGAATGATGATGACGCCTAGGGTCATTGAAACCACCGCACCCCAGAGCATGCTCTGGCCCAGTTCACGGGTCCACAACAGGCTGATGTATTCGGAATTGGCCAGATACAATATGCCCGCGAGGAGAAATGGTAACGCGATCAGTATCACTGCTGAAATCCGTCCCTCGGCAGACAGGACCTTGATCTTGCCGAACAAGGTGAACCGCTCGCGAACCAGCGTGGATATCTTCGCTATTATCTCGGCGAGGTTGCCGCCGGTTTCGCGCTGGATATTTACCGAAACGATGAAAAATTTTAGATCAATGCACTCCACGCGGGCCAGAAGATTCTTGAGAGCCTTGTCCACGTTCATGCCGTAATTTATTTCATCAAGGGTCTGCCCGAATTCGCTGCCGATGGGATTGTCAAATTCGTCGGCCACCATGCGCATGCCACCGCCGAATGTGTGTCCCGCCTTGAGCGCACGGGCCAGAAGGTCCAGAGCCTCGGGCAGTTGTTGCTGGAACCGATCCATGCGCTTTCTCTTCTGACCATTTAAACGCCACAGGGGGGCATAGCCAAGGAGTGCGGCCAGTGCTGCACTGACCCATAGCCTGCCTGAAAAACTACCGGCATAAAAACCGATGATCGCCAAAAGAGCACAACTGAGCAGGTAAATACCTGCCGAACCCTTGGCATCGGCCTGCTTGATCAGCGTATTGATATTTGCGGCCCAGTGCATCTTTTCAAGTAGCCGATTGAACCAGGGAACCTCGCTCATGGACGATTCGCGCAGCACCAGATCAATGGCGTCCACATCGGCACCGGACATGGACAAAGCCCTGAGCCTGTTCTTCACGCGCCGGTCAGCCTCGTCGCCACCCGACTGGAACAGCGAGACTATGCCCATGATAAACATGAAGATGATAATCCCGGCGACAAGAGCGATGAGCATGGTCATGGTCTACCTCTTTCTCCGGACTTCGGAAGCGAGATCGAACATGTCAGGCGCAAAGGGCGTCCCCATCCGCTCCAGCTTGCGGGCAAACTTTGGCCGGATGCCGCGAGCGGTGAAGTAACCTTCCACTGCGCCTTTGGAGTCGATGTTGACCTGCTCGTAAGCGAATATTTCCTGCATGGTTATCATTTCGCCTTCCATGCCGGTTATCTCCGAGATGGAGACGACCTTTCTGGTGCCGTCCACAAGACGGGTGGCCTGAATGATGACGTTGATGGCCGAGGAGATGTACCGCTTCATGGAGATGGGCGAAAGATTCAGCCCGGCCATGGAGACCATGGTTTCAAGACGCATCAGGGCATCACGCGGGGTATTGGCATGAACAGTGGTCAGCGAACCGTCATGACCGGTGTTCATGGCCTGAAGCATGTCCAGAGCCTCGGAGGAACGAACCTCGCCGACGATGATCCGGTCGGGACGCATGCGCAGGCAGTTCTTGACCAGATCACGCATGGTGATTTCACCCTTGCCTTCGATATTGGCCGGGCGGGTTTCCAGACGGACCACATGCTCCTGCTTCATTTGCAGTTCCGCCGCGTCCTCGATGGTGACGATACGTTCGTCTTCGGGGATGCTCCGCGACAGGCAGTTGAGCAGTGTCGTCTTGCCGGAACCGGTACCGCCGGAAATGAGCACGTTGAGCTTCGCCTTGACAATGCCGTCCATGAGTTCGGCCATTTGCGTAGTCAGGGAATCAAAACCGATAAGGTCGGCTATTTCCAGTGGGTCCGCGGAAAATTTACGAATGGACAGAGACGGCCCGTCAATGGCCAGCGGCGGGATGACCGCATTGACACGGGAGCCGTCCAGCAGCCGGGCATCACACAAAGGCTGGGATTCATCTATGCGGCGACCCACCTGAGAGACGATGCGATCAATGATCTTGCGCAGATGGTCGTTGTCCTTGAACCGGGCCTTGGTCAGTTCCAGCTTGCCCGCACGCTCCACGTAGATCTGATTGTAGCCGTTGACGAGAATATCGTTGACCGTGGGGTCCTTGATGTAGGGTTCAAGGGGACCAAGGCCGATGACCTCGTCCTGAATTTCGGCAAGCATCCGCTTGCGTTCGGCCAGATTGAGCGGCGCGTTTTGGAATTCTTCCCAAAGCAGGGCCTCGGCGACCTTGGCGATCTCGCTGCGCAGGGCCTTCTCACTCAAGGAATCGAGAAGCGAAAGGTCGATCATGTCTATGAGCCGGTCGTGAATCCGGGTCTTGATATCAAAATAGTGGTCAACAAGCTCGGCTTGTGCCTTGCTGGCTGCCCTGGCCTTTGCCAGTCCAGCCGAGATGGGGCCCGACTTGGTTGCGTTACGATTCAGTCGTTCTGCCAGATTCATGTGGTTGCTCCCGCGAGACCGTCATCGTTCTTTGCGGTCTTCTTCCTGAACAGGGAGGCAAACGGCAGAGAGAACCCCTTCCTGACCTTCTTCTTTTCTGCACCCATATCTCTGGCCATGCGCACAATCGCCTTGGAGGCCAAAGACTTCGGGTAGGCTATGACAAGGGGAGTACCCTGATTGATGGAAGACAAGGACGAATCACTGTCTTCCGGGATAATCCAGGTGATATCCCTGTCCAGAACCGCGGAGGCCTCGGCAATACCGATGGTCGAGTTCTTCGTGACCCGGTTGGCAATGAGCTTGATCCGTCTTTCCCCGTTCGGGTCCTGAGACCGGATGGACTCCATGAGCCGGGATGTACGGGCCAGACAAGGCAGGGTCAGTTGCATGGCAACCAGGATGGAATCAGCTTGCTCGATTTCCTTGGGCAGGGTTTCGTCATGGGGATAGGAAGTGTCCACCACCACATAATCATAATTGTAGCGGAGTTGCTCAAGGATCATGAAGAGGGTGTGGTCCTCCGGCCTCTCGGAACCGGAAGGTCCGGGCAGGACATGCAGACCGGATTCATGCTCGGCCACCACGCTGCGCAGGTAGGTGGAATCGAGCCGGGAGATATCTTCCGTAAGATTTCCCCAAGTATAGTCATACTTGAGATCCAGAAAATAGGAGACCTCCCCTGCCGGACGCCTGAGGTCCAGCAGAAGAGTCTTGCCCGGTTCAAACGAATTCAAGGTGCAGGCCAGACTCACGGCAAGGGTGGATGCACCAAGCCCGGACTTGCTGCCCAGCAGGGTAAAGATCTTGCCCTTCCCGCTTTCGTCAACGTCCAGACTGCTACGCATGGCCGTGCGCATTATTGCAGCCCGAAAATCTTTCTCTTCCACCGGATATCGAAGGAATTCCCTGATGCCGCTACGCATGGCCCGGATCAGGATTTCAGAGTCGGCATGGCTCCCGGCCAGATAGACATCCTCGGCCTGACCAGATTCAAGGGCCTGGATGATATGCGGCAGGTCTTCATCGACCGTGTCGCCCGGTTCGTAGATGAGTACGCCCATTTCGTCCGCGCCCTCATCCATGAGCCGGACCATGTAATTGTCCGCGATCATCTGCTCGATGCGCTTGCGCTGTTCCGTATCGTTCAAGGCCAGTGTGACTGGTATGACTCTGTTATTCATGGTTCCCCTTTCCCCTGTTTCCTCTACCTGACCTGCATGACGGAACGGACCAGCGACCCGCCGTCTTCCCCATACGGCCAGAGACTGTCAAACAACACAAAATCCAGAATCAGAACGATCAGCATCACGAAAATAAGAACCAGCTCACGCCAGTATTCGAATTTCTCATGGAGTTCCATCACTGACCCTCCACGACACCAAAGGTCGAACCTGTCTGCCGTTCTGCTTTATCTATGGGTCCGCTTTGATATTTCTCTACGACCTTGGCCGCGTATCGACCGTCCAGACCGACAACCGGAGCATCGGTTCCGGCTTCGGGATTGGCGGTCTGGCTGCGAACAGCCATGCGCACCGAGCTGCCAAACGGCGGGGTCGTCTCTTCTGCCTCGAACATTGTGCCGCATCCCGCCTGAAGCATGATGCCCACTATCGCGATATAAATGAGTAGATTCTGCATGGTTCCTCCTGTTGCTTGCGCTCTATTTGGGCCAGGAATGGCCGAAGTCGCCGTCAAATCCAGTCTCGGGACGAACCACGGTTCCGGGTTCTGCGGCATTATCCCTGATTTGAGACACCTGATTCGGCCTGTCCCCGCGACCTTCCAGCAGACCCATTATATAAAATTCAGAATCGTCCGGTTCCTTGAAGCCGTCAGTGGGCAAGGTCTGGTGATCCATATCCACGGGCTTGGCAAGATGAGCGGTGACCAGAACCACAAGCTCTGTCTTGTTGCTGGCAAACTCCTTGCTGCTGAACAGGCTGCCGAGAACAGGGATCTCTCCCAGTCCCGGGAACTTTTGGGAATTTTCCTTCATGATATCACTGATAAGCCCGGCAATGACAAAGCTTTGCCCATCGGCCAGTTGAATGACGGTATTGGCACGTCGAGTGGAAATTGTGGGAATTTCGTAACCACCGACAGACAGAGCCTTGGAGTAATCGAGTTCAGACACCTCGGGGTTCACCTGAAGATTGATCATACCTGAACTCATGACCGTGGCCGAGAACTTGAGACCTATGCCGTAAGGCTTGAACTCAATGCCCACAGCACCCAAGGCACCGGGCATGGGGATGGGAACTTCGCCGCCCACCAGAAATTCGGCGGATTCGCCGGACACACAGGTCAGATTCGGCTCAGCGAGCATGCGGACAAGTCCATTGGCCTTGAGCGCGTCGATCATGCCGACAATGGTGGTAGAACCACTTTTATACCCACCAGTGAAATTGATCTTGTCGGTCAATTCATGGATTTTGTCAGTGGCATTGTATTTGGTTAAATTATTGATGATGGAATAGACGGAAAAATTGCTGCCCATGGCCGCAAAGTTGATGCCCAGCCGCTTGGTCACCGAACGCGACATCTCGGCCACACGGACCTCCAGCATGACCTGCTGAATCCCATCCACGCGGAGAAGATTGACGACCTTTCCCGGGGCCTCGGCCTCGGCCAGCGAGATAACCGAAGTCAGGCTTGAGGCGTTGCTCACATAGCCGGACAAGGTAATGGAATCGCCCGAGCTCATGACCCTGACATTCTCTTCACCCGGCAGAATATCGTGAATCATCCTCTTGAGGCGTGTGACATCAGGGGTGACCACGATGTCATACACATCACTCACCCGCTTGCCGGTCCACAGCGTCATGGTGGTCGAGCCGAGTTCATTGGCAGTGATGTATATTTGGCGAGGCGAGATGATAACGATGGAGGCCACGGTAGTTGATGCCAGAGAAATCCGGCTCACATTGGTATCGGTATTGATGATAACGGACTTGCCGACCACCATGGAAACAACTTCCGGGGCTGAGGTCTGCAAGACCTTGGCTTGTACTGTAGTCGCGCTGAAAATAATCAGGCAGGCTGCCAGCAGGCACACTGTTTTCTGTATGGAGCGTTCACACTTCATGACGTTTCTCCTAAAACCTGACCGACGATCTGGTTCCGCCGGTAATGACTTCTACCCTGGTCCGAGTCTTGCGGGATCTGGCCTTGGCCTTGGGGCGCAGGGCGGCCAGAGTTCTGGGGACATCAGAGCCGGTGGTCAGGATGTTTTCCGTGTCCTGCTCGTTGCGAAGGGCGAAATGGAGCGTTCCCTGCGAGGCGGCAAGGGCCAGCAGCTCGCTCTGCTTCGGCGTCAGTTCCAGAGTGTAGACATCCACTGAGGCGACCTGACCTTCCTCGTCCGGGGCCTGAAGCTGAGTGCCGGTGGCGATAATCTTGATCTGCTCAAGCACGAGCTTGGTCACAGGATTTTCCTTCTGGCCCACGGTCATGGAGACCATGACGTCAACCCGATCACCTGGGCGAACAAAACCGGACAGCCCCATGACAGCGTTGCCCTTGACGGCCATGGCCCGCTTGCCCGGCTCGATGAGAGCACTGACTCCACCACCAAGAACTGATTCATCGGCGAGCTTCATGGCAGTTACGGCCTCGTTGGTGCCGACATTGACGCTGAGTACCCGACCCGCCAATTTGGCAGGATCGGAAAATGCGCCCGAAGGGCGGGAGGCGATGGTATAGTTGCGAACCTCAATCATCTCTTCCGTCAACTTCACGCCGCGCTTCATGTCTACCTTGGCAACAACAACCGGGATGGTGTCGGCAGCCTTTTGAACTGCCACCTTTCCGTTCACGCTGCTGGTCCAGTTGAAAATCAACACACCGGCCACGAGTGCGAGAAGAAGCGAAAGACCGATCTGGACAAGGGCTCTTGTGGATTTACTCATGATCTCGCTCCTTTAGTAGCTGCCGCAGATTGAACCGGTCTGCATGGCATGAAGGACCATGGCCACGCCTGTTCCCGTAGCGATGGCAACGCCGTAGCACAACCGAGGCAGGGCCTGCCCGGTGGGTACGGGAGCAAAATTGAACCTCTTGGTGGCGATAAAAACCAAAAAAGTATTGGCGACATTGGTCAGGATGATCTTCAAGTATTTTCTGTTAACCAGCAGGACACCCAGGGCGTACACGCCACCGGCGATGCAGGTGAACAAAAACGCGGTAAGGGTGGTGGTAGTTCCAAGCCAAGCCCCTACTCCGGCCATGAGCTTCACATCTCCGGCACCCATCACGCCCATAAAATACGGAATGGCCATGGCAATGAAACCAAGAGCGAACCCGCCACCTGCGAGCTTCAATCCGTCAAGGCCGCCAACGAGGGTATGTGCAACAAGCCCGGTCAAGATGAGCGGGAAGGTCAGCCAGTTTGGTATACGCTGACTACGGATGTCTGTGATGGTTGCGATCAGCAAGGCTGCTGAGAGCGTTAGGATGACGAATAATTCCATGGTTCCCCCGATGGTTGCCAATTCAAGCCGACTTGTCTGTTTCCGCTTTCCCTCGGAGACAGAATCGGGGCTGGCGGGACCATCCCGCAAGCCCCGATTCGGCTGCTCTGGCTGCTTCCGTTAAACGGTTTTAGCTTTTTTGTCTGACCTGCTTACTCAGTAGCAGTAGCAGTAGCTGCGGCCATCTTCTTTTCGATGAATTCAAAGGTATCGACAACCTGGTCGCCAAGGGCCTTGGTTGCGACAACGATTCCGGCTGCGATCAGGGCTGCGATCAGACCGTACTCAATGGCGGTTGCGCCTTCTTCATCCATGATAAGATTCATCAACTTGGTCATTTTAATTCTCCTTGGTTTTTCAAAATCTGAAATTTGTTTTCGGGCAAGTTTTCATCAGCCACGCCACCAATAAAGCAACCGGTGTGCCACTTTGAAGAAGCATCAGCGAAGCAACCGACCAATAGCTTGGAATAATTGAATATATTTTTTTAAAAGGGCATGAATGAATAGAGACAGACCAACTGGAAAACATCTTAATCCATTAATTATGGACTAAGAGTAAAGGACAGAGCCTCATGCAACCCAAAGATTTAATGTAATTTCAGCTAGATATAAAGATCCATAAAAAATGGAATCAACCTCAAAACGAAATAAACCGCTGAAAATAGAGCTTTGAAAAAACTACAGGCAAACCAAACTTGGATTAGCGACCGGTTTTGCTGTACACTTCCCGAAAAAGAACAAAGGACGGAAATATGAAAAAAGTTCGTTTCGGCATCCTCAG
>JAFLJW010000315.1 GCA_022712815.1 Pseudodesulfovibrio sp.
GCCATCGACCCAACCTCGGATTCTATTGACGATGTGATTGCGAGCATTAATACCGCCTTTTCAGGAGAATTGACTGCTTCGATTAACTCGGATGGGCAAATCCAACTGTCAGCCGGTTCGGATATGAGCTTTGAAATCGCCGGGGATTCATCAAACCTCCTGGCGGCCCTCGGCGTGAACACATTCTTCACTGGTGACGATGCCTCAAACATCGCAATCAACAGCTATGTGAACGAAGATATTTCCCACATAAACTCTGGAGTCCTGGGTAGCGATGGCACTCTTGATTCAGGCAACAACGACATCGCGACGCTGCTTTTTGCCCTGTCCGGTGAAACCGTTTCCGTGGGCAGTCAGGAAACCAGTCTGAGCAGCTATCTGGCCGGGCTTGTTTCGGATGTTGGCTCCGCCGCATACTCGGCGGAACTCAAGCAAACTTATGCCCAGGCTTCAGCACAATATTACTACGACCAGCAGGCCGCCACCAGTGAAGTGAATGTGGATGAGGAGCTGATCGAACTAACCAAGCATCAACAAGCTTACCAAGCTGCGGCACAAATCATCAGCGTGACTCAAGAGATGATGGAGACCCTTTTGGCCATGGCCTAGCTCAAGGAGGCAATTATGCGGATCAGCACTTCCCAGATATTTTCCCAATCTCTCAGGCAAATGAATTCATCCCTGAGCGATGTCACTGAACTGAACATGATGAACAGCTCCCAAAAAAAAATAAACAGGCCATCAGATGACCCCAACGGAATGGGCAAGATAATGGAACTGGATTCCTACAACCAATCTCTGAGCGGATACCTGGATAACGGCAGCGTTGCCGACAGCTACCTGAGTCTTGCCGATCAATCTCTGGTCCTGGCTAGCGAAAATATCAGCGCGGCTCTGGAGACCGCTGAACAGGCCTCCACCGAGACCTACACGACAACGCAGTTGCGGATGATGGCTGAGGAAATGGAAAGCTATCTCGACAGCTTGCTGACAATTTCCAACACTCAGATGGGAACGAGTTCGGTTTTCGCAGGCACCGACCTTGAATCCAACGCCTATGAAGCGGCCATCGGCGTCACCCTGACAAACGACTCTCTCACCACGAGCGACTTCGTTGCCCTGACCGGAGAAGCGGATGAATCCGTATACGTTCGTTTTGATTCGGATGGGACCATCGGCACAGATGAGTTGATTTATCACTATTCCACTGATGGCGGGGACAGTTGGACCTTTGCCACCCTTGTCGCAGGCGATGCCACCCTCGCCCTCGGAACATGTCAGGTCGAGCTGACCGCCGGAACTGCCGTCACTACCGCTGACGGGGATGGAAACGGAACCGAGTTCATTGTCCGCCGGGCCATGGCATACACAGGAAGCGACGAAGCCATGTCAGTCAATATCTCCGAAAACACGGAGATAGACATGACGACTGTTGGCAGTTCCATTTTCGGAGGCATCTCTTCATCCACCGGCGAACCATACTCGGGCCAAAACCTGTTTGAAACCATAAGCGACTGCATCGCATTCATGGAAATCGGCGATCACGACGGCGTAGCCGCATGCCTCGAGAAACTGGGTGACGCACACGAATCTGTCGAGGCTCAGGCGGCTAATATAGGTGCCAGGGAAAATAAGGTCAGCTACACGCAGCAATCACTTTCCCTGGTTCAGGAGATCACCAATAGCAGCATCAGTCGGGAAGAAGATGCAGATGCAGCCCAGATTCTGGTGGAATTGGAACAGGCCAGCTATGTTTATGAAGCAGTGCTCACCTCGTCTTCAAGAATCATGAACATGAGTCTGTTGGACTATATCTAAAAGGAGGACTCCATGGGATATGTTTCGTCCATCTCTTCCGATGTCATAGCATATGAACCGGTCTCCCTGTCCGGTGAAGTCTCTTTTACAGGACTGGGAAATGGCACGGATTTTCAAGAAATCATTGATGTCACCATTTCTTCGGAAGGCTTTAAAAAAGATGCTTACGAAGCCCAGAAAACTGAAACCGATTACCTTATAGACCTTCTGGAGCAGCTTGACGAAGAAATAGTGGATTTGAATGAAACCCTGCAAGAGATGGATGAACCCGATGAATTTCTGGACATGGATGGGACGAGTAGCGGGGACGAGGTGGACGTGGAGGTCTCGGGTGAAGCCAGCGAAGGCGTGCACACCATCGTCGTTGACCAGCTTGCACAAAAAGATGTCTGGATCAACACAGAGTATGGTTTTGCATCAGAGGACGATGTCGTCGCTGATTCAGCAACAACCCTGGAGATATTGTTTCAGGGTGAAACCCTTTCCATTGATATAGCCGCAGGAACCACATTGAGCGGACTGGTAAGCACAGTCAACAGCGATCTGGATTCACGAAACAATGTGGAAGCCAATTTACTTTACGACGGGGACAGTTACTATTTCGTGCTGACTGCCGAGGACTCCGGGGGCGACAACGCTTTTACCATACAAAGCACCGGGACCTTGAACAACTTTGATCCAGCCAATTTCACCAACACCCAGACAGGGCAAAATGCCCGCATCAAAGTGGACGGCTTCCCGACTGATGCGGATGAGTGGATTGAACGGGATACGAACTCCATTGATGACGTTATTGACGGTATCACCTTTGAACTCAAGGAGAGTACTGACGACGAAGGCGTGCGCATTACTGTCGAGTATGATGCTGACGCCATGGCTGAAACCATCGCCACTTTCGTGTCGGAAGTGAACCAGGTCATTCTGGATATGCAGACACTCACCGGACGATTGGAAACAGACGAGGATGATGAAGAGGAAGAAACATACACCATAAACAACTATGCACTCGACATCATGTACAACAAGTTCAAGAATGTGCTTTCCTCTGGTGCTCTTGGTTTCAGCCGCTACACGGAAGAAAACGGAGGAGATCTCTACAACGCACTTTCGCAGATCGGTATCTCCACGGATGTGGAAGATGGGTCAGACACTTTCGGCCAGTTACTGCTTGATGAAGACATATTGGAAGAAGCTCTGGAAGAAGACCCGGAAGCTGTTGCCATGCTTTTCTCCTCAAGGGCGGTTGGAGAATCGGACAGCGATGATTTTCAGGTCATTTCTGTTATCGACACGGTGACGACCCCAGGCGAACATGCAATTGAATACACTGTTTCCGGCGGAACCCTGATTTCAGCCACCATTGACGGAGAAGATGCCGAGATTGACGGCTGGACCATCCTGGGAACCAACTCACATTCCAAAGGTCTGTATATATCAATAGGAAATCAGGAAGATGGGACACACACGGGAACAGCCCGCGTAAAACAAGGAAAGATAGGCGAGCTTTCGGATGCCTTGTCCGCCATGATCACGGATGAGACAGGGACACTCCCAATCCTCATTCGCAATTATGAAGAAAGCCTCACCAGTCTGGATAATCAAATCTACAACGAAGAAAAGCGGCTGGACGCTCTTGAAAAATCACTTACCCGAAAATTCGCAGCGCTTGATTCCAACTTGAGCTATTATGACAATATCACGACGATGCTTACCAGCCTGATAGATGGTCTCGAATAAATGGTTGCAACGAGCGAGGAGGATGGGGCTCAGACTCCCATGGGCTGCAAATGAGGGAGGGAGACCTCAGTTTGATCTCAACGGGAGCGTTATGATGATGCAAATCCCATCTTCCTCGTTTAAAGCTTTAATTGTCCCTTGGTGAAGGGTGGCAATTTTCCTGGCAGAGGCCAGACCCAAACCCGACCCTCGTACCTTTCCGCTGTCGAGCCTGTGAAATGGTGTGAACATGGCACTCAAGTCCTCTTCCGCCAAGGGTAAGTGGGTATTGAAAACTGTGATGACAATGTCTTCTTTCGCAGCAAGGTTCACCCTGATACAACCGTTGTTGTCCACATACTTGATCGCGTTGCTCAGAACATTGTCCAGGAGAACACTCAACGCATACTCGTGACCTGGTATTTTCGGCACGGTGACAATGTCCGTGGTCAAAAGGATATCGCGCTGCTGGATCATGGGGGTATATTTGTCGAGGAGCGACCTCAAGAGATCGGCAATATCCAGAATCTCCTTCTTTGGCGGAGGGGGGAGCATATCCATTTTGGAAAGGTCCAGAATCTTGCCGATCAGGACATCCATATTCTCAATTTCTTTCTCTATGCGGACCAGGAATTTACCTCCGCTGGCCCCCTCGTCTGCCTCGTTCTGCTCCATGAGCATCTGAACTGAAATTCTCATTCGGGCAAGCGGACTGCGCAGTTCATGCGACAAGTGGGCGGTTAGCTCCTTGCCTGTCATGACCATCTTCTCCAGTCGTCCTGCCATCCGGTTGAATTTTCGAGCTAATATCGCAATTTCGTCATGCCCTTTTTCCGGGACTCGCTGGGAGAAATCTCCCTGCCCCAGCCGTTCTACCGTTTCAGTCAGTTGAAGGATGGGTTTGGTAATTCTCCTGGAAACAGGAAAAAGAAACAAGGCTCCCAGCGCAGTCAGAAAAAGCAATCCCTTGAAAAACCACCATTCGGCTCTGCGAGGATGTTTTCCCTGAAGAAAATGAACATTGAGAAGGATATCGTCTTTCAACCGGACATCCGACTCCAAGTATACCGATTTATAGTTTTTGGCATGGACCTCAAAAAAACGGATACCATCAGGGGCTTTGAGATTCACGGGAACGAGATCCTCTGCGATGTCGGGAGGCGGGCCGTCAAAAGAGGCACCCACCATTTCCCCAAGGTCGTCAGTGAGCCAGATCTGCCCGCTGCTCCCCTTGACAAGCAGTTTGAGCAATGGGTTCAATTTTTCTCGAAGGGTCCCACGCGTAACCGTAATACCATTCATCTCCCGCTCTACCAGCCGATTGACCACCGTGGCCCGTTCTATGGAATCAAAAAAGAATGGCGGATGGATATTTCCGGAAAAAATAACACCGAAAACAACAGCCTCCGCAGTAATCAGCACGGCCACGAAAGCCAAAAAAATCTTGAGATAGAATTTGTTTATTTTCACGCTGCCCCCACAAACATATACCCGGTTCCCCACACGGTCTTGATGCGCTTTTCATGGTCTGAATAGGGCTTGAGGAGCGTGCGAAGCTTACTGATATGAACATCAATGCTTCGATCAAAGGCATTGAAATCCTTGTCCCAGGCAAGGGTCATCAACTCATCCCGGGTCAAGGTGACGTCAGGGTTTCCCATCAACGCCTGAAGCAATCTGAACTCCGTGGCCAACAACTCAAGCTCATCACCTTCAATGATGAGAACATGGCGGGAAATATTCAGCCTGAGTCCTGCCACTTCAATGACGGATGCGGATTTGTCCGTTCCGGGCTTGCCGGAACTGTTTTCGTACCTGCGAAGCACCGCCTTGATTCGAGCAAGCAGTTCACGGGGGTTGAATGGCTTGGGCATGTAGTCGTCAGCCCCAAGTTCCAGTCCGACAATGCGGTCAGTGTCCTCGCCCTTGGCAGTAAGCATAATCACCGGAACAGAAGAAAACACACGAATTTCACGGAGTATTTCAAGTCCGTCCTTGCCGGGCATCATGACATCGAGGATTATCAGGCAGGGTGATTTTCGACGCACGGTTTCAGCGACTTTCGCCCCGGAAGGAAGACTCAGCAAGCTAAAACCGTACCCCTCAAGATATTCCGTAAGAAGCTCTCGCAAGGCATCGTCATCATCGACGATAAGTATGTCTCCATTCATTTTCATGATAATCCCAATAACGCGCATAACCCAATCAAGGAAGATATGTTTCCCATCTTTTACACAAATTTACATTTTTTATCATTGGCTAAAAACTTTCACAACATGTCCCTCGTATACATGGAGGCATGAAAAAAAGCAGTCGGATACTCGATTCAAGGAAACTCCGTGAGGCCGTGAGCATTGCCTCTTTGATGGCCTTCCTCATGCTGACGACTCTGGCAGCGGGATGCTCTCCCTTCAAACCTTCTCCCCGAATCGAGCCGGTGGCTTCGCTACCAAAAGCCTTTACATTATACTCAGACGAACCTGATTCCGCCGATAAATGGTGGGAATCATTTGGCAATAAAAATCTGAACGAACTGGTTAGCACTGCCCTCACAGCCAATCTGGACATACAGGCCGCATGGGGACGCCTGCGCCAAACCAGGGCATCCTCAATTCAGTCTGGAGCTGACAAATATCCCACTCTCGATGCAACGGGCAGCTACTCCCATACAAGGCAAGGCTCGAAAGGGACTTCCGGCAGCCGTTCTGTCACGACCAAGGAAGAACACTCCATCGGTCTGAGTGCCGGATATGAAATCGACCTGTGGGGACGAATTAAAGCCGAAGCCACTGCGGGAGAACTCAGCGCCGAAGCCAGCCGGGAAGATTTGAACACAGCTTCCATGACAGTTGCATCCGAAGTCGTTTCCAAATGGCTGAACATTCAAACCCAACGACAGAAAAAGAGAATTCTGCAAGAACAGCTTCAAGCCAACCAGACATATCTTGAACTCATTGAACTGCGCTTTCGCAATTCAATGGCAACGGCACTTGATGTCTACCAGCAACGGGAAAATGTAGCCCGGATAAAAGCAGAATTTCCACCAGTGAACTCCGAGGAGCAGGTTCTCTTACACGAACTGGCCCTGCTGCTCGGACGTCCTGCCGGGACCCTGGAGGTGCCGGACTCGCTTCTCCCTGAGCTGTCCGCACTTCCGGGCCTCGGCCTTCCCGCCGACCTTCTGTCCAGCAGGCCGGATGTCCGCGCCGCAGGTCTGAAACTCCATTCGGCAGACTGGACAGTTGCCGCAGCCAGAGCCAATCGATTGCCGGACGTCAGTCTGGGGGCAAGTGCCGCATACTCCGGTACACAACTGGCCAACATATTCAACAACTGGACACTCTCCCTGGCTGGCTCGATTTTTGGCCCCATATTCGACGGTGGATACCGCAAGGCTGAAGTGGAAAAAGCGCGTGGCGTAGTTGATGAGCGTCTGGCTGAGTACAAGAATACCGTTTATTCCGCCTTCAAGGAAGTTGAGGATGCCCTGAGCAGGGAACAGTGGCAGCAACGATATATCACAGCCCGGCAGGCGCAACTTGAAGCAGCCCGGGTCAACCTGAATGAGGCGAGTTCCAGATATAGCCAGGGGCTTGATAATTACCTTCCCGTGCTGACCGCTCTTTTTACTGTTCAGGAACTCGAAATATCCGCAGTGCAGAATCAGACCGACCTGCTGCTTTACCGCGTAGCCCTGCATCGCGCTCTGGGCGGCACCTGGACTGACGATCTTCAGCCTCCCGTTTCAACAGATAAGTCTGACACCACACAAAAAAACAACAAGGGATAATATCATGAAAAAATACTTTTCTCATATTTCCGGCCTGTTTAGCTACAGAGTCATTATTCCGGCCATGATAGTCCTTCTTGCCTCTGCCGGTGCATTCGCCATGATAAAAACAGCACCCAAGGCACACAAGAGGGCACCCACTGCCGAGACTCCTTTCGTTGAAACTAAAGTATTTGAAAAAGGCACGCATCGTATTCAGGTTTCCGCGATGGGAACCATTGTGGCAGCACATAAAATATCATTGGAGGCTCGCGTTTCAGGCAATGTCATTTCAGTGAGTGAATCCTTCATCCCGGGCGGTTTTTTTCAAAAGGGAGAAGAAATCCTTCGCATTGACAGGCAGGACTATGATCTGGCCCTAAGTGAGGTCAAAGCCGAGGTGACCAATGCAGAGTACAATCTCAAAATAGAACACGGGTACCAGAACGTGGCGGAGCACGAATGGAATCTGCTCAAAAAATCCGCCAAGGGAACCGTCAAAGAAGCAGCCCTTGCCTTGCGGAAGCCGCACCTTGAAAAAGCCAAAGCGGATCTGACCGCCGCCAAAGCGAAAGTACGCAAAGCCCTCCTGGACCTGGAGCGTACCAAAATCACCGCTCCTTTTGCAGCCATGGTCGAGACCAAGAGTACGGATATCGGAGCAACGGTAAACTCTCAGGAAGCACTCGCCACGCTTGTCGGCACCGATGAATTCTGGGTCCAGGTATCCGTACCCGTAGACCGCCTCGACTGGATCACATTCCCTTCCGGTGATGGAACGCCTGGCGCAAAAGTGGATATCACCAGCGGCAGCAGCGACCATACATCGCAACGTGAAGGTTTGGTAATTCGTCTGCTCCCCTCGCTGGAAAGCGAGGGACGCATGGCGCGCGTACTTGTCTCTGTCAAAGACCCTCTGAATCTGGCGAGAAATCCCAACCTGAAACCCATGCTCCTCGATAGCTACGTCACCGTATACATTGATGGAAGGGAGATTGACGATGCGTATTGCATCCCACGTGAAGCATTCAGGGAAAACGGGAAAATATGGATTATGACCGCTGAAGGCAGACTTGATGTTCGACAGGTCAATCCGGTCTGGCGCGATGCCGAATCCGTGCTCATCAAGGAAGAACTCAGGCCCGGCGAAGAGGTGATCATGTCCTTTCTCTCCACTCCCGTGCAAGGCATGAAGTTGCGCACCATAGACAGCACCATCGAAAATACGGCTAACAAGGACGGAAACAGCTAGTGGGTACCGATACGACAAATAAGACAGGCGGACCAATCGCCTGGATGGTAGGGAATTCCGTTGCCGCCAACCTGTTGATGATCGTCTTGCTTATCGGCGGACTGACCTTCGCGCTGCAAATAAAACAGGAGGTTTTCCCTGAATTCAGCCAGGACAAAGTCAATGTGTCCGTCTCCTACCCCGGCGCAAGCCCTGAGGAGGTGGAACAAGGTATTGTCCTGGCCGTGGAACAGGCCGTTCAGGGTCTGGACGGGGTCAAAAAAATAACCTCCACCTCCAGTGAAGGGCGGGCCAGTATCACCATCGAGGCCCTGGAAGGGACCGATATGCAGCGGCTGACCCAGGACGTGAAGAGTGAAGTGGACCACATCTCCTCTTTTCCCCAGGAGGCCGAGGACCCCACGGTTTCGGAAGCGTCCCACAAGAGAGATGTGCTTTCGCTCATGGTGTACGGCACACAGGATCAGGTGATCCCACGCGAATTTGCCGAGCAGTTGCGCGATGATCTGATAAATGATCCGGGCATCACACAGGTCGAGTTGTCGGAAGTGAGCGGCTTGCAAATCAGCGTGGAGGTGCCGCAGGAAAAACTTCGGATGTACAATATCACCCTTGACACCATAGCCGAAAGATTACGCACCGCTTCGGTTGACCTTCCCGGTGGCGGTATCAAAACCGAATCCGGAGAAATCCTCGTACGCATGAAAGAACGCAGGGATTCCGGGCAGGATTTTGCCAGTACTCCCATAGTCACCGGAAGCGACGGAACCCAGGTCTTGCTCGAAGAAATCGGAACGGTGATCGACGGATTCGAGGACACGGATATTATTACTTCATACAATGGAATGCCTGCCGTACGAGTTGACGTCTATCGAGTCGGAGACCAAACTCCGATTTCCGTTTCAGAGGCAGTCCATGCCCGGCTTGACAATTTTCGGAAAAGACTGCCCGAAGGGGTTCAAATCGATGTGCTCAACGATGATTCCATTATCTTCACTCAACGCATGGACCTGTTGCTCAGCAACGGTTACATGGGGCTTATCCTGGTCTTCATCCTGCTCGCCGTATTTTTGGAAGCAAAGCTGGCCTTCTGGGTCGCCATGGGTATTCCCATCTCCTTTCTTGGGTCTTTTCTGATCCTTTCTGCTCTGGGTTCAAGCATCAACATGATAACCATGTTCGCCTTTCTCATCTCCCTGGGCATAGTTGTAGATGATGCCATTGTCGTTGGTGAAAACGTATACACCATGCGTCAAGCGGGGATGCCTCCCCTCCAGGCCGCCATTGAAGGGACAAAGCAGATTGCCATGCCGGTAATTTTCAGCGTGCTCACCAACATCGTGGCCTTCATGCCTTTGCTGTTCATCCCAGGCACCATGGGTAAAGTAATGTATGCAATCCCGGTGGTGGTGATAAGCGTCTTCGCCATTTCACTGGTCGAGAGCCTGTTCGTGCTCCCGGCGCATCTGGCGCACATGAAGACAGGCAAACGTAACCGAATCATGGAGATGGGCGCAGCATACCAACAACGAATCAGCAAAGGCCTGATCCGGTTCATCCAGAACCAATATCGCCCGCTCCTGGACCGATGCGCGACCTATCGTTACGCCACTGTAGCCGTGGGACTTGGAATTCTCGTTCTGAGCGTAGCGTACGTTGCGAGCGGACGTCTCGGCTTTACCTTGATGTCCAAGGTTGAATCCGATTATGCATTTGCCACAGCCGAGCTCCCATACGGGTCAGCAGTCTCAAAATCGAGATCGATCCGGGATGCATTACTGGCTGCCGCCAATAAAGTTGCTGCTGAAAATGGCGGGGACCAACTTGTTTCGGGAACTTTTTCCAAAATAGGCGGGGCCGGGCGTGATATCTCCGGCACCCATATAGTCAAGATTCAGGTCTATTTGACCGATGCCGAGATCCGCCCGATATCGACCAATGAATTTGTGCAAAAATGGCGGCATGAAGTCGGGACCATCGCCGGGCTGGAATCGCTGGTTTTTGAATCAGACCGGGGAGGACCTGGAGCAGGCAGCTCCCTTGAAATCGAGCTGAGCCATAGCAATGTAGCGACTTTGGAAAAAGCTGCCTCGGAATTGGCCCAAGCCCTCCGGTACTTCCCCAAGGCCAAGGACATAGACAATGGTTTTTCAATGGGTAAGCAACAACTTGATTTCACTGTCAGGCCTGAAGGCAAGAGCCTGGGCCTGACCGCTCAGGAGATAGCGAGCCAGATTCGTGCGGCCTTTTACGGCACAGAAGTTTTGCGCCAGCAGCGTGGCCGCAACGAAATAAAAGTAGTAGTCCGCAAACCGGAGAATGAACGAATATCCGAATACGACCTTGAAGAACTCATGATCCGCACCCCGGAAGGAAAAGACGTGCTCTTGCGAGAAGTTGTCACTATCAAGCGTGGCCGGGCCTACACAACAATCAAACACGTCAATGGTCGCCGGGCTTTGGTCGTCTCGGCGGACATAACCCCCCGGAGCGAAACGAATCAGGTCCTTGAAGAAGTCCTTCAGAATATCATCCCTGCATTGAAGATAAAATATCCTGGTTTGAACCACACCATTCGAGGCAGCCATGGGGATATGTCGGAAAGCGCCACCAGTCTGCTGTCCGGGCTGATGCTCGCCATGCTGGTCATGTACGCCCTGTTGGCTATCCCCTTCAAAAGCTACACGCAACCGCTCATTATCATGATCTGCATCCCCTTTGGCGCAGTCGGAGCGATCCTGGGCCATATTGCCATGGGATACAGCATCAGCCTGACCAGCCTGCTGGGAATTGTGGCTCTGGCCGGTGTTGTTGTGAACGACTCACTCGTCTTCATTGATTACGCCAATGGGCAGCGTGCCAGCGGACACTGCGCATACGAAGCAGTGCTTGAGGCCGGAACAGCTCGTTTCCGCCCGATCATGCTCACCACTCTGACCACTTTCTGCGGACTGGCTCCCATGATTCTGGAAACCTCCATGCAGGCCAGGTTTCTCATTCCCATGGCCATCTCTCTGGGTTTCGGGATTCTGTTTGCCACTATAATCTCTCTAATCCTGGTACCATCCCTGTACCTGATTTTGGAAGATGTCCACCTGTTGAAAGACCGGATCTGGCCCTGACTTGCATGGGTACTCCCACCTAAAAGTGGTAGTCCTCAAAAGTATAATTTTCTCGTAAACACAACGCAGGATATTTTACATGAAGAGATCACGCTACGCCGACAGGCCTGGTCCTGAATATTATAGTGCCTGAGATGGACCCCGGGATTCCATTGAAACAGCCAAAAAACGAAAAGGGCTTGTCCGGCCTATGGTTGTGCTCTTGTCGACACCCCCGAACATGGATGCTCTGATCGGTCGTCAGCCACGCGGGAGAGGGGCTCCCGCATGACTGACAAACCGATTACAATCCCACATTCTTGAGGTCGTCGCCTAGATATTCCCGTTCGTTCTCACCCAATATGCCAAGGGAGAGGCAGATCAGGGTCCAGAGATGCACCACCGGGAAACCTGCCTCAAAGTGCTCACTCAGATCATGAATCTGGGAATGACAATTGTGGCACGGGGCGATGCAGTAATCCGCCCCGGTATGGAGAATCTGATCGAGTTTGATGCGTCCGTAAGCCCGGCGTTCCTCGGCGTAACCTGATTGCAGGAATCCACCGCCGCCGCCGCAACAATAGTTGTTGGACTTGTTGGGCCACATTTCAATGAAGTTCTCCTCGCCCACCACGGAACGGACAACAAAGCGCAGGTCCTCGGCCACTGGGTCGCCCAGAGATTTACGCACCAACTGGCAGGGGTCCTGAACAGTGAAGGTCACTCCCAGTTCCTTGTTCCAGTCGGAATTCACGGGCAGTTTGCCTTCCCGAATCCAGCGGGCGTACAAACTGATGATGCTTTCCATCTCAAAATCATGCTCTACGTCAAACTTTTGCAGCCCGGCCCGGACCGCGTAAAATTCGTGTCCTCACTCCGTGTTGAGCCAGGTCTTGCACCTCAAATCCTCCACGGCTCTTGCCTTGTTGCGCACGACAGTTTCCCAGGCCTCGTCATCGGCCAGGAACATGCAATAATTCTCGGCGGCCCACCCTTTCGTGCTGTAGGTCCAGTCGGC
>JAFLJW010000161.1 GCA_022712815.1 Pseudodesulfovibrio sp.
GGCAGACCCTGCTGATGTTGCTTCAGGACATGGCCCCGGTGCTCTCGTTCACCGCAGAGGAAGCCTTCCAGATTCTGCCCGATGCAATAAAAGCCGACCTTGATCAGGAAAAGACGGTCTTTGCCCTGCGTTTTGAGCCTGAGGCAACCGGCATGACTGACGATGAACGCGCCCGCTGGGAAAAGCTGGTCGCCATCCGTTCCGAGGTCAACAAATCCATCGAACCAAAACGCAAGGACGGTGTCGTCGGCAAATCCCTGGACGCTCAGGTGACGCTCTTCACCACTGAGGAAATCAGGGAACTTATCACTTCCGGTGATATTGACCCGCGTGAGTTCTTCATTGTCTCAAGGCTCAATCTGGACGATATCAAAAACGCTCCGTCTGACGCCTTTCAAGGCGAGGAAGTCGCGGACCTCAAGATTGCCGTTGAACCGGCAACCGGCGAGAAATGCGAGCGTTGCTGGCGTATCAGCGAAGACCTCGGCACCGATTCAGAGTTTGGTGATGCCTGTCCGCGCTGCACAGAAGTCCTGAAAACTCTCAAGCAGGATTAAGACAACCATGAATCGCTACACGCTGGCTTCCATATGGCTGGTGATCACGGTCATTCTTGACCAGATCACCAAAATATGGATGTCCAACGTCATGGATGTCTGGACGGGAAAGCAAGTCATTCCCGGCTTCTTCAATCTGGTTCACGTACTCAACAAAGGCGCGGCATGGGGCTTTCTGGACAATGAAAACATCGACTGGCAAAGGCCTCTGTTCATTATAATCACATTTGTCGCCCTTGGTTTTATTGCCTATATGCTAAAAAGCACCGATGAAGCCGACACGTGGATGATCACGGGGCTTGCCCTGATCGCTGGCGGTGCCATCGGTAATCTCATTGATCGCGTCCGCCTCGGTGTCGTAATTGATTTTCTGGATTTCTACATCGGCGACTACCACTGGCCCGCGTTCAATGTCGCAGATTGCGCCCTGACAATCGGTGCTGGATGCATTATTCTCTCCATGTTATTGAACCGAAAGTCTAAAGTTAATAAAAACGCCTAGATATTGATAAGGAGCGTTCACGATGTTCGCGAATCTCTCAGCAGTTACTCCCAGCCAATGGATCATCATCATTACAGCTGTCTGCGCTTGTTTTTCCTTTAGCGCATGGACAATCCTTGATGCCTGGAAACGGGACTTTGAATCTGCGCAGGAAAAAGTCCTGTGGATGCAGATATGCATTTTCATTCCAATTCTCGGCTCTCTGGCGTATCTTTTTCTCGGTCAAAAAAGAGGGAGCAAACAATCATGAATAAAATAGTCAGAAAATTCAGTCTGATAGTTCTTGTTATCACTCTGTCCCTGGTCGCAGGTTGTGTCACTAAAACAGACATAGAAACCTTACAAATAGAACGCCAGCAGGACTTGAACAGGGTCAAACAACTTGAGGCTGAACTGGAAGAATCAAAACTGCTTCTCAAGGAAGATATTGAAAGATCACAATCCCCAGTTCGTGCGCAAGCTGCTGACATGTGGGCGGAAATACAGTCCCTGAGAGCGGATTTTGCCAAACTGCGTGGCGAAATAGATACCGTTACCATTCGCATGGACCGACAGCTTGGCGCCCCCGACTCCACCACGACCATGGATACCCTTGGTGAACAATTGGACGAAATCGAATTTGTCCTTGAAAACCAGCTTCAGGTCGATATGCCCAAGGTCCGCGAAGAACGCGCGGCAGCCCTCGCAGCCGCCATGGTCCCGACTGATGCCAACGCAACAGCGGTCGAAACAACAGGACAGCCTGCCCCCGAAGCTGCCACGCCCCTTGAACCAAAGGCTGATACCGATCCGGCCAAGGCTCTCTACGACAAGGCCTACGCACTCTACAAAGAAGGAAAATACGAGAAAGCCCGCTCTTATTGGGCTGAATTCACGGATACTTTCAAAAAACACTCCTTATCTGCCAGTGCCACCTTCTGGCAGGGCCAGTGCTACTACAAGCTCAAGGACCATGCCCGGGCCGTCATCCTCTTTGAAGACGTCATCGAAAAGTATAACAAGAGTTCCAAGTACAAATCAGCCCTGCTCAAGGCTGGATACTCCTGGAATTATCTCGGTAAACCGGAACTGGCAAAAATGCGTATGGAAGAAGTCGTCAAAAAATTTCCGAAATCCGTGGAAGCCACACAGGCCAAGCGGTCTTTGGAGAAAATGAAATAATCACCGGGGGCTTGCGATGGCCCTCCATGCTGTGCCATATTCAATAATCAGGATGATCCATGAAAGAAATTGTCAAAAGTTTTAGAAAAATAGTCTATCTTTCCTTCCCCCCAGAGGTTTCCGGCCGTCCAGTGGTCTGTAATCTGACGCGCCTGTTCGACCTCAGCTTCAATATTCTGAAAGCGGACATCAGCCCCAGGCACGAAGGAGCCATGACTCTGGAACTGACTGGTCTGGAAGAAGATTTTCATAAGGGTATCGGTTACCTCAAGGAAAACGGCATCCGAATCACACCGGTAGCCCACAAGATTTTCCGCGACGAGGATTCCTGTATCCATTGCGGACTGTGTACCTCCATGTGTCCCACCGATGCCCTGATGCTTGAAAGAAGCGACAAAACCGTTGTTTTTGATGTGGAAAAATGTTCGGCATGCGGCATGTGTACACGCGTATGTCCCGTCAAAGCCATGACCTTGGACCTTGACGACAACAGACGACAATAAAACAGCTTGAGGAGCATCATGAACGACGAAAAACGGTCTTTCTCACGCATACCGGTCAGGTTGAAGGCTCACGCCAGAGCCATGCAGTCCATCGACTCCTCGCAGCGTTTTACCGGGGATATTGTTGGCGAGATCTCATGCCGAGACGATATTTTGCGCAACAGCAAGCTCCCGGAAGAACTGGCAACATTCCTGTCTGAAATGGACAGAAAAATTGACCGTGTACTCGGCCTTTTGAGCCAGAATCATATCAAAACGGACTTTCCAATTGATATTGAAGTGATGGAATTATCTGCCGCAGGGGTCAAGTTTCGTTCCAAAGAACAATTCAAACCCGATACGCCGCTTGAAATCGTCCTTCTGCTCAGTCAGATTCCCTTGCGCATGGCCGGCAGCAAAGGCCGCATCATAGCCATGGAAGATGATACCAAACTGTACCGTTTCGAATTCGTGGATACCCGCGGCTCGGACCTGGAAGCCATAATTCAATTCGTTTTCCAACAGCAACGCGAACAGATCCGCACTTCCAAAAAATAGCATACTGCCTCAGAGGGGAAAACATGACCGGCAATGAAGAACTTGTAAAAGAAATGATGGAAAGAGTCTCTGAACAGCTTGTCCTGAGCCTTCAGAAATCCATCACCGCCTCCGTTGAAAAGGAAATCTCCAAGAGCCTTTCCAAATCGCTTCTGGAAGGAGAATTCTATCGCCGCGTCAACGAAGATCTCCAGGGCGGCCTGAAACAGATTTATCAGGAAGTCAAAGCGGCCAAGGGCGGCAAGGAAATCAAGGACATCACGACCGACATTGATCCGGCGGAATTGTTCAGCGAGACATCCGACCAGTTGGATGCCGTTCTCCAAACCACGGAAAAAGCTGCCGTCGAAATCATCGACATCGTTGAAAAACTTCAGGAACTTCAGGGAACGGTCGCAACCATTGTCAAGGGTTTTGAATCCGGTGGCGTGACCAAGGCCAACCGCATCAAGCTCAAGGAAATCAATGGCACACTTGGCTCTGATCTTTCCAACATTATGGTATCACTTAGCTTTCAGGACTTAACCGGCCAGCGGATCAAAAAAATTATCGGCTCCATCAGGCATATCGAAAAAATTGTCCGAGAAGTAATGCTCGCCACCGGCCTGATGATCAAACAACGCGAAGTAGAGCCAGAAAAGGATATCGATTCGCTCTCCGAGGAAGCCAAGACCAAGGCAACCTCCAAACTGGAAGGACCGGCGGCAAAGTCCGACCAGAAGGACGTCGATGACCTGCT
>JAFLJW010000162.1 GCA_022712815.1 Pseudodesulfovibrio sp.
ATCTTTTTTAAGCTTTACGTAATAAGTTTTTACTTGGCTGTAGATTGTATCTGATGTGTAGGGAGCTGCCTTGTCCATCTCCAAAAACTTAGATTTTATTTCTGAATAAAAATATCTAACGTTATTTTTTATTTTCAATTTAACTAGATAATCTAGCCTGAATTCAAGTAATAAGTGCACAACCGGTTAATTTTTCTTTGTTAATGCCTGTTAGCTCTTCAAAAACCTCATAAGGTGTTTTAAATCCCAAACACTTTCTGGGGCGACTATTTAATTTATCTACTGCATCAAAAACTTGCTCTTTGGTCACATCAATCAACTCCATCGATTTAGGGAAATACTGTCTCAACAAGCCATTGGCATTCTCATTCTGCCCTCTCTCCCATGAGTGATAAGGCTTTGCAAAATAGGTATCACAATTGATGTCTCGCGCTATCTCCTCATGAAAAGCAAACTCTTTACCATTGTCAAAGGTGATCGTTTTAACAAGGTTTACTATTGGCTTGAATAGGCTGATTACCGCATCGGTTACGCCTCTTGCCTTTTTACTCGATACGGGCATGGCTAGGCGTATTTTTGACTTTCGTTCATCCAATGTGACAATCGCGCATTTGTGATTTTTGCCTATGATGGTATCGCCCTCCCAGTCACCGACACGCGCACGTCCTGCATCCGTTCTCGGATGTAGGGGTCTGCAATGGCACCAAAAGCGGCCTCCTGATCGGACACGGCCTTTTCCAAGGCCCAGGCCGCATTAAGACCGAGGGTCCTGATATATTCCTCGGCAGCTCCGGACAGCTTGGGGTCCTTGAGCATCATGAGATGGGTGTCGATGAGCAGGGCGTGACTTTTCAGCTCGTCAGGCACCTGTTTGCGGATGGCGGCCAGTTCTCCCTCGACAGTGGAGAAGGCGTTGTGCAGGACTTCTATTTCCTCAGGCACCAGCGAGGCGGCTATAATCTGCCGGGACAGATGCGCCTGATGATTTCGGTTGACAAAAAAAGCCTTGCCAATGGCAATACCTGTGGCAACCGCTATGCCGGTGAGGATTTTATCAGCCATCTAGTCCTCTTCAAACTTGTTTGCAAACAACTTTTCCAAAGAATCAAGGGCCTGTTCGGCATCATCACCCAACGCTCTGATTTCAACGCTATTGCCCGGCCCGGCGGCCAGGGTCAGGATATCAAGAATGGATTTGGCATCCGCTTCCTGATTCTCATGAATCAGGGCGATGGCGGCCTCGAAGGACTGCGCGCACTGGGCAACCTTGCCTGCGGGCCGGGCATGCAGCCCATGCTCACTGGCAACGACTACCTGCCGGGACAGGTACTCTTCCGAGCTTGAATCCATTGTTTTGTTTTCTTTCATTCATTACCTACTTATGCAAACCATATCTATATGTCTTATCACGACGAAAATCACAAGCTCAAAGCGTCCTTGACCAGCTGCTCCAATAAAGAAAACTGGTCGATCATCACAACGAACGCGGCAGCGGCCACCACGCGCGACACCAGCCCGGTACGCACGAATCGGCCAAACAGCATGAGCGCGATCACGCCTGTGAGCAATTCCCACCACTGATACGGCCGGGGCCAGATCAACGCCCAGAGCCAGATCAGGAGCACGGCATTGGCGTACTTGACCCACCGCCCCCAGTTGATGAGATTCCACCTCTTGAGTTGCCTCAGAAACTTGAATCCCTGTCTGACTCCACAGGTAAAGGTATACACGCGAAAAATTTGAAGCACGGCCAGAAAGCAGAGGCCAATGACAAACGGTGCCACTGTTTGCCCTGACAAAAGCAGACAGATGGTCAGCAACGCCCAGAAGATGAGCAGGCTACCTGCAAAAACCGAGTCCCCTATGGCGGACAGGCTATAGGCCGTGGTGTCCTTGACCTTGGAAAACATCTTGGGAGGAAAACGGTCTTCTGCGATGGCCGATTCCACATTGAGAAAAATACCCACCAGACACGGCATCCAGAACGGGTGGGATTGGTAATGATGCACATACCGCTTCTGGGCCGCCCGAAGATCTTTGGGATTCTTGTGGATGGCCGCCAGCCCCGGCTGCATGGCATATATCAGGCCGATGTTCTGCATGCCGCGCGTGTTGAACCCCGCGCCAGCCATGTAGCACCGCATAAAGCTGCGCGAAAACGCCATGGCCCGTGTATCGGCCCGGATATCTGAGAGGCTTCTTTCCACTATGGTCAACCCGCCTGTCTACCTTTGACCGGGCAATAAATTGTACTTTGAAAGATATCTGGCACACGCCAGAGCCGTCACGGCCTTGACACTCCCCCAGAGAAGGAACGGAAAAACAGCTTTTGCCCATGTTATCGACCAGCTCAGGCCCAGAGAGAACTTCAGCCAGAATGCGCCGATGATGAACAGGGCTGCCATGCCCAGAAAAGCAAAGGCCAGCCCTTTGACCCATGGGATGATGGTTTCGCCCACGCGGGCCAGTCCGCACAGGACAGCGAAAGCCACGAAACCGAAGAGGAACCCGCCGGTCGGCCCAAGCAGATGTCCCAGACCGGACTTACCGCCGGCAAATACAGGCAAGCCAAGAGTTCCGGCCAGCAGATACAATCCAACGGCCATGGCTCCGCGTTTGGGACCGAGAACAAACCCGGTCAGGGTGACGAAAAATGTCTGCATGGAAAAAGGAACCGGTCCGAGCGGGACCATTATATACGCACCAGCCGCAATGGTCGCGGCCATGAGCGAGGTCCAGACAAGTTGATGCAGATCGGTCAGTGAATTATTCGACATTTTCCCTTAACCTTGGTTGCAAAATTCTCATTTCAGGAATTTCAGTCCACCACTTCCGAACAACTCATTTTAAGCTGCGCATGGTTGCATAGACCTCTTTGGCTGTCCAGCCTGCCGCCCGGTCCGCAACCCGGTGGGCTATCTCCTTGGGCTTGCCGCCAATCTCGCGTTCCTCGTCGAGCATACGGAAAAGCTCTTCCTCGGTCGTGTCGCCGGTCTCGCCCGGAGGTGCGATGATAACGGTCAGCTCACCGCGCAATTCAAAATCCATATCCGTTAGTGAACCAAGCGTGCCGCGAATGAATTCCTCGTATTCCTTGGTCAGTTCGCGGGCCACGCAGAACTCGCGGTCGCCAAGCAGGTCAAAGGCGATTCCCAGCGTTCCCTTGAGCCGGGATTTACGCTCGAAAAAAACCAGTGTCGCTCCGGTGTCACGGTGCATTTCAAAAAGCCTTTTGGTCTGGCTCTTCTTGCGTGGCGCAAAACCGAGAAATGTATAGGGCAACGGCGGCAACCCGGAAGCGGACAGGGCTGTCACAGGCGCACTCGGCCCCGGCACCGGCGAGACATCTATACCCTTGTCACGGCAGGCCCGCACCAAAGTGAATCCGGGATCGGACAAGAGCGGCGTTCCGGCATCGGAGATGAGCGCGATGGACAGGCCTTCCCCAAGCGCGTCCAGAACCCTGGGCAGCCGCTTGTCCTCATTGTGCTCGAAAAAGCTCATGAGCCGACCCTTTTTCTCAAGCTCCAGCCGCTTGAAAAGCAACCCGGCCCGGCGTGTGTCCTCGGCCAAAATGATATCAGCATCAATCAGGATACCACGAGCGCGGGGCGAGAGATCACCTGCATTGCCCAGCGGGGTCGCAACCACCCATAGTTTTCCGTATTCACTCATGTATTCAGCCCTGTCAGGTCAAAGGCGTTTTCAATATATTCCACATCCATGCCTGAACCGGTGTCAATGACGGCGGCCAGGTCAAACCGGCACGGCTCATCCCAAAGGTTGTTTTTGGTCAGATACTGGCTGGCGGCCTTGACCAATCGGGCCTGTTTCTTGCGATTCAGCCCGTCCGCCGGGATTCCCAAGGTCCCGACTCCGCGAGTCTTGACCTCGACAAAGACAACCGTGTCCCCGTCCCGGCAAATCAGGTCCAGCTCCCATTGCCTGTACCGCCAATTGCGCTCCAGCATGCGATAACCACGGCCTTTCAGATAGCGAGCCGCCGCATCCTCACCAAGATCGCCGCGCTGCTTTGTCGATGTCAATTTCGAGAAGAACCTCATGGAGAGAATTAATAGCACAGGGCGGGATGAGTTGCCAGAAGGCTTCCCCATCCCCCAAACATTATGTACAGTATGGCACGGAGGAATCCCCATGCTAAAATACGCAATGATCGGCGGCGGTCCCGGTGCTTTTGTCGGTAGTGTTCACAGGAATGCGCTGGCCTTGAATGGCGATGCAAAATTGGTGGCGGGATGCTTTTCCCGCGATCTGGAAAAAACGCGAGCCATTGGCGCGGAACTCGGCCTGGCCGAAGACCGGCTCTATGCCACACCCGAAGAAATGGCCCGGCTTGAGGCCGGAGACGTGGACTTTGCCGTGATCGTCACCTCCAACGAGGCACATTATCCGAGTGTCAAAACATGCCTTGCGAACGGCATTCATGTCATGTGCGACAAACCGTTCACCGTTACTTCCGCTCAGGCCGAGGAGCTGGTCGGCATGGCCCGTGACAGCGAACTTGTTCTGGCCGTGACCTATACCTATGCGGGCTATCCCATGGTCCGGCAGGCGCGGGAAATGATCGAACGCGGCGATCTGGGTGAAATCCGGTTCGTCAATTGCGAATACCCGCAAGGCTGGCTGGCGGAAATGCTGGAAACCACCGGCCATACCCAGGCCACATGGCGGGCCGACCCCAAACGGAGCGGCGGGGTCTTGTCGCTGGGCGATGTTGGCACGCACGTCGAATATCTGGTGCCGTTTGTCACTGGCCTGAACCTGACTCGACTGGCCGCCCGACTCGACACATTGGTGGAAGGTCGCCTGCTCGACGACAACGGCACCATCCTGACCGAATACGACACCGGTGCACGCGGCATGTACTGGTATTCTCAGGCCGCCACCGGTTGCGTGAACGAACTCAAACTACGCATCTACGGCGACAAGGGCGGGCTGGAGTGGTTCCAAGAAGACCCGGATCACCTGCATTACACGCCCATCGGCCAACCAAAGCAGACCATCGTGCGCGGCGCGCCCGAAATGCTGCCCGGAGCCATGGCTTACTCGCACACTCCCGCAGGCCACCCCGAAGGCTGGCTTCAGGCGTTCGCCAATATCTACACCGCGTTCTGCGCCACCATAGAACACGGTGCTGCTCCCGACTTCCCCACCGGAGAAGACGGACTGCGCGGCGTGCGGTTCATCGAAGCGTGCGTGGAAAGCTCAAGGAACGGGACGAGCTGGATTGATTTTTGATGCCTCCGGCGGCTGGGGGAAGGGAGAAAAAAACCTTTTGAAAAAGTTTT
>JAFLJW010000163.1 GCA_022712815.1 Pseudodesulfovibrio sp.
TGTTTGCTTTGCTTGGAAATACATTTTGATTCCCAGGAGTTTATTCGCATGATGTGGATTCATCCATTCATTCAGTCTTTGGCAATGATTCTGGCCGTCTGGACCCTGTATATGGGCATCCAGCGTTTTCGGTTCCAGCACCTGAAGATCAAGACCTCGTTCAACTGGAAACTCCATGTCCTGCTCGGCAAGACCGTTCACTCCCTCTGGCTGTTCGGCTTTGCCCTGGGCCTGTTCATGGCGTGGTACTCTTGGGGGTCCATTGATCTGACCGGTGGCCATTTCCTGATCGGCGTCATCATGGTTCCGCTCATCCTGATCGGCCTTGGCACCGGGCTCATGCTGGAAAAGCCCAAGGGAAAACGACTCAAGTTGGCCCTGCTTCATGGCGGCTGCAACATGGCTCTCTTCTTCCTTGCCAGCTATCAGGCGTGGTCCGCCATTGAGGTGATCGAGCTGTTTCTGCTCGATTGATCAGACCTACAATTCCACCTGCATTCCGATTTCGATGACCTGTTTCGGCGGTATCCTGAAATAGAGCGGCGGACTCATGGAGCTGCGTGACATGAAGGAATAGAGGGTCTTCCAAAACCGGGGGCGGGTGTGGGTGATGAGGGTTTCCCGGCCAAGGTAGTAGACCGTGCTCTCGGCATGGGTGGTTATGCCAAGTGATCTGAGTTTCTGCATTTCAAGCTGGATATCCGGCGATTCCGCAAATCCGTATCGGGCAATCACCCGGTTGATTCCGTTTTCCAGCACCTTGATTACCAAACGCTCGCCGCCATACACGTATGGCACCGGCTCGGTGATGATGGAAAACAGGATGACATTTTTGCTCAGGGTGCCTGTCAGCTTGAGGAAGTGGATCAGGATAGGCGGCGTGCCACGGGGAGAGAGGGTGAGAAATACGGCTGTTCCCGGAGTGCGGATAATATTTCTTTTTTTCATCAAATCGGCCAGTTCATCCAGTGGAATGCTGAGTCCCTTGATCTGTTGCCAGATTGCGGCTCGTCCCCTGGCCCAGATCATCATGATCAGGCAGATGATGCCAGCCACGGTAAGAGGAATCCAGCCGCCACCATCGAGCTTGGCAAGGTTTGCGCCAAAGAATCCGAAATCGAAAATCAGGAAAAACAGGCAGAGTGGGATGGCTGTTGCCAGCGACCATTTACGCACCCGCCGCAGGTACTCGAAATAGAGGACGGTGGTGATGCACATGGTGGAGGTGATGGCGATACCGTATGCCCCGGCCAGATTCTCCGAGCTTTCAAATCCCACCACCAGCAGGATGCAGATGACCGCCATGAGCCAGTTTGCCATGGGGCAGTATATCTGGCCCTCGGATTCGTTGGAGGTATGGAGGATGTGAACACGGGGCAGGTAGCCTAGCTGGATGGCCTGTCTGGTCAGTGAAAAGACCCCGGAGATGACCGCCTGGGACGCGATGATCGTCGCGCAGGTGGAGAGAGCCACCATCGGGATGAGCAGTGCCCGGGGAGCCATACTGTAAAAAGGTGAGACTGCTGCCGTGGGATCGGACAACAGAAGTGCGCCCTGTCCGAAATAATTGAGGAGCAGGGCGGGCATGGCAAACGCATACCACGCGAGCTGGATGGGTTTTCGCCCGAAGTGGCCCATGTCCGCGTACAGGGCTTCACCTCCGGTGATGCAGAGGACCACTGCGCCGAGCACGATGGTTGCTTCCTGACCGTTGTGGGTGAAAAACTGCATGGCAAAGACCGGGTTCAGGGCTGTCAGTACATTGGGATTGTCAATGATATGCAGGACTCCGAGTACGCCGAGCACCAGAAACCAGATCAGCATGACCGGTCCGAAAATCCGGCCTATCCTGCTTGTGCCTAAGCGTTGGACACAGAAGAGTCCGGTCAGCACAAGGCAGGTGAGCGGGACTACATACGGAGTTGCCGTAGTGGTGACTACGGACAGCCCTTCAAGGGCGGAGAGAACTGAAATGGCCGGGGTGATGAATCCATCGCCATAGAGCAGGGCCGCACCGAACAGGGCGACGACGACAACCCACTTTCTTTTTGTTCTCCACTCTTTTGGTAAAAGAGAGAACAGGGCCACGACTCCGCCTTCACCCTGGTTATCCGCACGCATGATAAAGGTGACGTATTTGAGGCTGATGACCACGGTCAGCGACCAGAAAATGAGTGAGAGCACGCCGAGGACGTTCAGCTCGGTCACGGGGACGGCGTGGAATCCGCTGAAACATGCCTTGAGAGCGTAGAGTGGGCTGGTGCCGATATCGCCAAAGACGATACCGAGTGCCGCCAGCGCCAGTGTCGAGGTCTTGATCGAGTCGTTTTTTGTGGTTGTCATGGGTGGTGTCTTTCTGGTTTCGGCAGAGTGTGTCGGGTAGAGTTGTTTTTAGGAAAATATTTGGCAAGGGAAAGATGTATGAATTTTTTTCGCTGCAAAGGGTAGTTAGTCCTCGTTACAACTGAGGTCCGGATTGAGGGGGAAAGTGACGTAGAAAGTGCTGCCCTGGTCCAGTTCGGATTCCACGTGGATTTTGCCGCCGTAGTGTTCCACGATCTGTTTTGAAATGGAAAGGCCCAGACCTGAGCCGCGGATGCCTGGGTCCTGAGCTGCCTGTCCCTTGACCTGATGGAATTTGGTGAAGATATTTTCGATGTCTTCTGTCGGGATGCCCACACCGGTGTCTTCCACCTGAAGCTCAATGACATCATCTTTCGTATCCAGACTGGCGCGGAGGATGACGTATCCTTTGGGGGTGAATTTGGCCGCGTTGTTGAGCAGATTGATGACTACCTGTGTCATGCGGTCGGGATCGACGATCAGTTCAGGCAGGTCGTCCGGCACCTCGACCTTCAGGTCCAGATCGGGCTTTTGGGTGTATAGTCCGGTGACCGCCAGCGCGGCGCGTCCAAGGACCTTGGATGGCGAGACTGGTTGGTTGTTCCAGTTCATGCGTCCTGCCTCAATGCGGGTCAGATCAAGGAAGTCATTGACCAGACGGGTCAGCCGTTCGCCTTCATGGACGATGATGTCAAGGTTGGAGCATATACGTTCGCCCATCTTGTCCATCTTTTCTCCCAGGTCGGAGATGGGCAGGTAGGTCTTGCAGAAATCCTTGTGGATGAGTTTGGCAAAGCCGAGGACCGAGGTCAGCGGGGTACGCAGTTCGTGGGAGACCGACGACAGAAATGTTGTTTTGAGCTGGTCCAGTTCAGTGAGGCGCAGGTTGGCCTGCTCAAGCTCCAGTGCCTTGCGCTCCAGATCGATGGTTCGTTCCGCAACCAGCCGCTCCAACTGCTTGTTCATCTCGGCCAGATATTCTTCGGCCCGTTTGCGTTCGGCGATATCCACGGCAAAGCCCTCGATGAATTCCAGATCGCCGTTTGCGTCGAACACCCCTCGGCTGTTGAGGGAAATCCAGGTGCGGGAGCCGTCCCTCCGGTAGACCTCGGCCTCAAACCCGGAGATCATGCCCATGGTCTGTATGGAATGCATCATTGTGTCACGGGTATCGGAGTGGACGTAGAGCTGATGCGTTATATCCGTAATCCCTTCTATGAGTTCTTCTGGAGATTCGTAGTCAAGAAGTTGAGCCATGGCCGGATTGACATTGATGAATCGTCCTGACGGGGAGCTTTGGAAAATGCCTTCCACTGCGCCTTCAAACAGGAGGCGATATCGTTCCTGGGCTTTTGCCCGTTCCTGTTGGGCGTGGGTTTTCTCCTTGCGGCTATGGGCTTCTCGCAGTTCTCGTCCCACGGCCGGGATGAGCCGCGCCCAGTTGCCTTTCCTGACGTAGTCATTGGCTCCGGCCTTGAGGATTTCCACGGCATTTTCTTCCACCAGCACGCCTGAGATGACGATGAACGGGATATCCAGCTCTTTTTCATGGACAATGCGCAAGGCCTCATTCCCATCAAAGGCGGGCATCTGGAAATCGGACAGGATGATGTCCCACGGGTCGTCATTCAGAGCTTCTGAAAGATCCTTGGGAGTTTCTACCATGCGCCAATGGGGATCATAGCCGCCTTTTTTCAACTCGCGCAGGATGAGCAGGGCATCGTCTTCGGAGTCCTCGACGATGAGGACGCGTATCGGTGTACTCATGCTTATTCCCGTTATCCTGTTGCCATGCGAAAGAAAATGGTGGTTCCTTTGTTGGGTTCGGATTCGGCCCATATCTCGCCGCCATGACGGCTGACGATCCGTTTGGCCGCAGCCAGACCGGTGCCGAGCCCTTCAAATTCATCCTTGGAATGCATGCGCTGGAAGGCTCCGAACAGTCTGCCGCGAGCGTATTGCATGTCGAATCCGGTTCCGTTGTCGCGCACGAAGCAGGTTGGTTTTCCGTTTTGTTCCATGGTTCCGAATTCTATGAGTGGTTTATCTCTGCCCACCGTGAATTTCCAGGCGTTGTCCAGCAGTCTGATCAGCATGATGTACGCCAGTCGCCGGTCCATGGTGGTGGAAATGTTTTTTGTCACAATGGTTTTTGGGGTATGGTTTTCATATTTGGCAACCAGAAATTCATTGATTTCCCCAACCATGTTCGAGAGGTTCACGCATTCAGGCCTCAGGTCGCCACGAGTCTCACGGGACATGAGGAGAAGGGCATCAATGTAGGCATTGATCTTTTTTCCGCCGTTTTGCACCCGGCTCAGGTAATCCCTGCCTGTGTCGTCGAGTTTGTCGCCGTAATCCTCGACCACGGCCTGACTGAATCCATCAATGGCCCGAAGGGGTGAGCGCAGGTCGTGGGAGATGGCATAGAGCAACTGATCCATCTCAGTGTTGAGTTCGTCGAGCATACGTTGACATTCGTTGAGCTTCACGGCTGTTCCGTTATTCCGTCGGCCCGATGTTGAGGACCAGCCAATAGAGTCCCAACTGGCGCACGGCCTCGATGAATTGGTTGAAGTCCACGGGTTTGCGGATGTAGCTGTTGGCTCCCAGACTGTAGCCGTCGAGCAGGTCCTGTTGTTCCTTGGAAGAAGTCAGGATGATGACCGGCAGCAGTTTGGTACGGTCGTCCTCACGGATTTTCTTGAGTACCTCAAGGCCGTTGATCTTGGGCAGCTTGAGGTCCAGCAGCACGATTTGTGGCGAGTCCTTGATGTCCCGGTCAGCATATTCGCCTGTACAGAAGAGGTAGTCCAGTGCCTCGGCCCCGTCCTTGGCGACGACAACCGTGTTCATGATCTTGTTCTTCTTGAAGGCCCGTAGCGTCAATGCGACATCGTCGGGGTTGTCCTCCACCAGGAGGATGATTTTTGAGGTGTCGTTGAACATATGTATATCTCCTTCCTATAGTGTGAAAAAGAATGCGGCCCCTTTTCCCACCTGGCCTTCTGCCCGGAGGTCGCCGCCATGCTTTCGTATTACGCGGTCCACAATGGCCAGTCCGATGCCGGTCCCTTCGAATTCCTCCTGGGTGTGCAGCCGGGAAAAGACCTGAAACAGCTTGTCGGCATATTGCATGTCGAATCCCGCTCCATTGTCCCGTATCACAAACCAGGTGGAGCCAAAAGCCTCTTTAGTCTCGAAGATAATTTTGGGCTTATTGCCCCCGGCACTGAATTTCCAGGCGTTGCCCACGAGGTTTTCCAGCATCAGCCGGATCAGGCGAGGGTCGGCTTCGACCTTGAGGTTCGGTTTGATTTCTATTTCGATTTTGGTGTTCGGGTTTCGTTCCCTGAGGCTCTGAACGATTTCAAGCGCGACCTCACCCAGGTCGATTGGTTCCCGCTCCACTTCCATGCGCGTCATGCGTGACAGGGCCAGAATATCGTCGATCAGTTCTCCCATTCGCTGGCTTGCATTTCGGACCCGGTTCAGGAAGTCGAGCCCCTCGGCATCGAGTTTGTCCGCGTAGTCCTCGATGAGGGCCTGGCTGAAGCCGTCGATGGATCGAAGCGGTGCGCGCAGGTCATGGGAAACAGAATAGGAGAAGGCCTCCAATTCATTGTTGGCCACTTCGAGATCAACGGTGCGGGCCTTGACCCGCGTTTCCAGTTCCTTTGCCTGATGCGAGAGCATGGATTCGCGTTCCTTGTAGTAATCCACGCGCTGTTTCAATTCGCCGGGGGTGAGTTTGAGTTCGGCCAGAATCTCGGCGTACATGTTGGAGAGTCTGGCCCGTTCCTCATCGGTATAGATGTTGGCCGACACGATGGCCGAGTGCGCCTCGGCGGCTCCCACGGTTCCGGCCAGGGTTTTTTCCACTTCGCCCAGAAGTTCAGCCAGCTCATTGAGGGAGACTTTGCGCCGTCTTGACAGGCCGGTGCGCCGAACGCTGTTCACGAACATGGAACCTGCATCGCTGCGGTTCACATAGTTGCTGAGGGTATCGACAATTTTCTTGGTCTTGCTTGTGAGGTCGATGGTGGCGGTGCCGGACATGTAGGCCGGCCTGCCCGAGTGGTCCAGGATATTCACGAAATCGCGGGCCAGGGTCATGCCCGTGGCCTTGGCCTCAAAGAGCATGGACCCGGCCATGTACAGGCTGATGTTGATGAGCATGGACCAGAACACGCTCTGGCTGAGTGGGGCCATGGAGGTCATGCCGAACAGGGCTTCAGGCTTGAGGAGCGCAATGCCGAACGGGCCGTTTGCGGTCACTGATTCAAAAGCCCAGCCGCTTTTGGCAAAGGCGGGTATGGCTAATGTGTAGAACCATGTTCCGATGCCGCCGATCAGGGCGAACTGGGCACCGATCTTGTTGCCGCGTTCCCAGAAGATGCCACCAAGGATTACCGGTGCGAATTGGAGGGCTGCGGCAAACGAGATCATGCCCATGTTGACCAGCATGAAGGAGTCGCCCACGGCCATATTGAACCAGTAACCGGTGAGGATAACCAGAGCCACTCCGAACCACCGGAGTCTGATCAGATGGTGGCGGAGGAATCCCAGGGGTTTGATCGCTCTTATGACAGGCAGGAAAATATGATTGGTGAGCATGGTCGAGAGTGTCATGGAGGAGATCATGACCATGGATGCTGCTGCCGAAACACCGCCGAGATACACGAGGAGGGTGAGCCATGGGCGGTTGTACCACATGGGCAACCTGAGTACGAAGGTATCGGCCATGGTTTTGGGAAAACCGATGCGTAATCCCTCCATGGCGATGGGCATCACGAAGATGGAGATTAGCAGTACATAGAGCGGGAACAGCCACATGGCCGTGGTTATATGCTTCTCATCGCTGTTTTCCACCACGGCCACGTGGAACTGGCGGGGCAGGAACATGATGGCTGACATGGACAAAAGCAGGTAAGTGATCCAGGTGGAATAGGGCGTGTCCACCGGTCCTGACAGGGTGATGATTTTGTCAATATCAATACCCATGGCCCGGGTGTCGGAGAAAAGGTCGGCAAATCCGTTGTGGGCGACATAGGTGATGAAGATGCCGCAGGCCAGAAATGCGGTAAGTTTGACGATGGACTCCACGGCCACTGCTGTAATCATGCCCTGATGTCGTTCGGTGGGGTCGAGTTTGCGCACGCCGAACATGATGGTGAAGCCGATCATCAGGACAACCGCCATGGGTCCGATTTGTTCGCGCACCCAGGAAGTGCCAGGTCCGGGGGCATTGGCAATGACATTGAAGGTGGCGATCACGGATTTTATCTGGAGAGCGATGTATGGTGTGGTGCCGACCAGGGCCGCAAACACGGCCAGGGCGGCCAGTGACAGGGACCGGTCGTAACGGGCTGAAATGAAGTCGGCGATGGATGTAATGCGATATCGGTTTTTGATGCGGACCATGCGGCGCATGATTTGCCACCACAGGATGATGGTCAGGGTCGGGCCGATGCAAACCGTGGTGAAGAGCATGCCGGAAGTGACGGCCTTGCCCACGCTGCCGTAGTATGTCCATGAAGTTGCGTACACGGCCAGAGACAGGCCGTAGACCAGAGGACTGCCCGATATTTTCTTGCTCAATGTCGATTTGCCTTCCACCCATTGAGCCAGGAGGAAGAGCAGTCCGAAGTAAATGAGCAGGACGATGAGTATGGTCAGGGGACTGAACACCTTCAGTCCTCTTTCTTTGTCTTTTCGCCGTGGCGAATGGATTGGCCGACCGCAATGAGCAGAACCACGATCACGGTCCATGAGATGAGCAGGTAGCTGAATATGCTGGATTCCCCGCTTTCGGCAGCCATGGACAGAAGAGGCCAGTTAAAGAGCAGCACTCCTGCATAGAAGAGCAAAATGGCAAAGCTCCCGGCCTTGAAAAACTCGATGATTCGGTTCACCGTACGCACCTCTCGACAGCATCACGAATGCAATGGAACTCCCCAGACTCACCAAAAAACCGGCTGTAAGTATAGCAGTAAAATGAATAAAATGCGAATTGCAGAGTTGAGTCATTAGTCAACGTTTTGTGCATGCCAGCAGGTCGGCATGGCGGAGAAAAATGTCTGATTTGTATCGTCATGTAAGTTGCTTGCCTACACCAGCGGCAACGAGGTGTTCCAGCCCTCCCCCCGAAGCCTAAACTAAAAATCGCCCGACCATTGCTGGCCGGGCGGTTTGTTTTTTGTCAGTCTGCTTTAGTATTTCATGTCGTCGTCGGTGATCGGGGTTG
>JAFLJW010000164.1 GCA_022712815.1 Pseudodesulfovibrio sp.
AGGGAGAACCCTTTTCAAATGGTTTCCCTCTTCCCTTTCCCCCAACCGCCGGGGGCAAAAAAAATGGCGGAGAGGGTGGGATTCGAGAACATACCCATGTAACCACTGGAATCATTGACACTTTTTGCTTCGTGTTCTGAGTGTGGTGTAGCAATTAGCAAGAGCTAAATTAATGACCCTTGCTGGAGCTTACCAGTAGAATCGAAACCAAGAATTGCATAGTGCATACTCCACCCCATTAATACTGAAGTAGCTTAGGAATTCCCATTTCTACTTTCATGTAGTGTTCCACTGCCATTTTGATGATGTCGTAGCATAGCCCCGTTTTCTTGCGGTCATACAGGCTTTGCACGTCGATAGCCTCATCTCCGCCATGTGCAACGCCACACCTGCCATATTGCCATAATACCAGTTGCAGTTCGGCAGGATCTTTGGGGATGTATTCATATGGCTTGTCAAATCCAAACCCGCCCCAATGTTCTGTCAGATAATTTGTAACCCACTCTCGGCGAGTGGGCGTGTCCATGCGAATTTCCAAAATTTTGTAAAGGCCAAGCAGCCGGAAGAACACACTGGTACTGCTGAATCCTTCTTTGAATAGACCCACAGCTAACCTCTGTTCATCATCAAGCGGCATAGGCTTGTAATATTCCATGTCCACTTTAGCGTGCATGCTTCTTTGTCCTGCCAACATCGCAATGCACCTTCCTCCACCGCCAGTTATATGTTCAGTTGCAAGAATTTGGACCTTGTAAAGCCATGAAAGTTCACTGAGGAACATCAGACCTGCTTCGTGTTCGGCTTCACCGTCACCGTTTTCCACTTTAACTTTTAGCTGGTTGGAAATGAAGCTTGGAACCGGAGATTCATCACGTACTTCGAAGACTTCTTTGGTTAGTTCTATTTCATAGCCGTTGAAATTGAAGGCGTATGATTCCTGATCAAACATACCACTGAAGTCAAAACCAATTATTGCGTACATAAACTATTCCTTTCCGGGGTGATTATCACATAAACGAAAGTCTGTAAGCAGGCATAAATAAGTCGCGCAATCTGAATCGCCGTACTGAATATGTTGTCAAAGTTGCCATGAGTTGTGTTAAGGCGTACCCATTGATTCATTGGAGGAGTAAATGGCAGATATAATTGATGACATGCTTGATCGTGCAGTCGATTCAGACAGCCCTTTGGCAGAGCTTGTCAGAAGATGTTTAGTACTTTCATACAAGCTTGATATGGAAGACTTCAGGACATGGGCAGAGAGCGAGTTGAATGGTTATGATGTAATTGAAGGTCTTCCCGCATATCGTGTTCAGCCATGTTCATCTTATGGGCATTTTTTTGGGCCGTTTGGCAGGGCTATCAATAACTATCCTATACCGATGTTGACCATTCCTGAAAAATATCGAGAAGTTGTGAATTCAATATACTTGCGAGACTCCATTGGTACGGTTGAAGCTATGCTAGCAAATGCCGATGGTAGTGGGTCTATCAGGGTGGTTTGGCCTCCTGATCTTATAGCAATCGTGGGGCGGGATATTCTCGAAGGATATGCGCTTGCTGATGCTTGGACATCCGGTTCGACAGCGTTTTTGTACGAAGTCCTTGAGAGAGTGCGTAACCGTGTACTGCAATTTGTGCTTGAGGTGAAGAAGATGGTTGGTACGGTCGATGATTTGAAGGCTGAAAATGTAGCAGATATAAAAGATCCGCTTAATGATAAATTTCAACAGATCATTGTTATGGGCGACAATAGTGGCAACATTGCCGGTAATCAGCCACACGCCTCTGTGAACGTCACAAATATCAAGATGGGAGATTTCAATACCCTGAAATCAGAGCTTGAAAAACAAGGGTTAGATGAAGAGTTGATTCAAGGGCTAGAAAAAGCCCTCAGTGAAGATGGTGATCAGAAGAAAGAAGGCGGTCGCGTCTCACAGTGGATAGCCGATTTCTCCGCTAAAGTTGCTTTGGGGACACTGGACAAGGTGAGTGTTCAGGCTCTTCCGGGTATTTTGGATGCTATCAATCAGTACTTCACTGGGTGACAAAAAGACAGATACACCCCAAGAGAAAAACAAGGACAAAGCAAAGCCCATCCATGACGTGAGTCAGGACGGGCATTTGCGGACGCCGATAAGAGACGTTTCATTTAATCATTCGACCAATGAGTCAGGGCATGATCAGTCATGGTAAGCAATGGCAGCAAGGCGTTCTATCTCGACGTGAGACAGTTCCTGCACTTTTACAGTACGTTTTGAACGCCGCCACCTCTGCAAATTCCTGATCGAGCTTCACAGAGGCCACATGAAGTTTCTCCACGGCTTCTTTATAGTCGGAAGTGCGAAGGCTATGTGTGATTTCCTTCTTGCCGTAGTGGTCGTGTAAGTCCACAGGAACCTTGGCCCTAAAGTAATATTTGTTGGAATCTTTGCGTTTTGTCAGTCTTGGGTGTTTTGCCATGTCATTCATGCCTTCTTGTAGTAGTTAGGTGTAGCAGTAGGCAAGAAGAAACCCCTGCAACCATTGACGTTTCAATGATTACAGGGGCTTTCGCTCTCATGGCGGAGAGGGTGGGATTCGAACCCACGTATGGTTTGACCCATAACTCGATTTCGAGTCGAGCGCGTTACGGCCGGACTTCGCTACCTCTCCATCAAATCACTCACAAATGGGTGATTGCTGCGTTGCTGCGAAAAGATAAAACCCTCACGTATAGGAATACGCTTCGGTCTTTATCTTTTCTTGCGCCTTACACTCACGCATTTGTGAGTGATTTGATTTATTTCAAATGGGCGATTGCTGCGTTGCTGCGAAAAGATAAAATCCTCACGTATAGGAACGCTTCGGTCTTTATCATTTCTTGCGTCTTGCACTCACACATTTGTGAGTGATTTGATCCATTTTTTCCATATTGGCTAATGCCGATGTGGAAAGGGTATATAAACGGACTCGGCGCGGCTGGCAAGATTTTTTACCAGTCGTGCTGAGTGTTTTTGAGTGAACAGGATCGGCTGAGGTGATATTTAGTGATTAGCGCAGTCGTGGTGGTCGCAAACGATCATGGCGTCTTTGATCTCACCTGTCAGCCATTTGGCGACTACGTCGTCGATATTGCCGGAACAGCCGCGTACTACCTTGATTTTGTTGGAACTGAGGATGTTGACCGCGCCTTGGCCCATGTTACCGGCGAGCATGACTTCTACGCCCATCTTGGAAAGGATCGGGGCGATGTCGGACTTGCAACCGCAACCTTCGGGCGAAGCCATGTCCTCTTTGCTGACAATGTTGTTGTCGCTGTCCAGAGTGATGATGGTGTAATGGTCGCAATGTCCGAAATGGTCGTCGATCTGGCCGTCACGGGTCGGAAGTGCAATTTTCATATTTAACTCCTTGAAATATTTAATATTAATATAAAAAACATAGAAGACAATAACACAGGAAAATATTTTGTAAAGTCTCATGATTGATTTCAGACTA
>JAFLJW010000294.1 GCA_022712815.1 Pseudodesulfovibrio sp.
GCGGCGTTTTGCACGTTGCGGGCACAGGCCGAGTCATGGTTGTTGTAGTTGGGGGTGCCGATGCCGCGCAGAAAGGCGCGATAGAAGTCGCGGAACGGGCCGCCTCGGTCGGAGAATAGGACGGATTCCTTGCCGTATTTCGCCTGTATGTCGGAAAGTTTGGTGGCCACGTAATCAAACGCTTCGTCCCAGGAGACCTGTTTCCACTTGCCTTCGCCACGTTCGCCGGTGCGAATCATGGGGTATTGGGGGCGTTCTTCATCATAGGTCAGGGCTGTTCCGGCAGCACCGCGCGGACATAGTGCGCCCATGATTCCGGCGGCTTTCGGGTTGCCCTGAATGTATTCGGCTTTGCCATCGACTACTTCGACCTGAATGGGGCAGCGCACAGAGCACATGCCGCACACGCTGTTCACATATTCTTTGTTCATCATATTCTCCTTAAATGCAGGGATGAAACAGAGGACTTTTATTCTGTACGATGGACGCTAGCAATGTCTGCCAACCGGCTGCAATGCTTTCCTCTCATGTGAAGTATATCACATAATGTTTCCCATAAAAAATGAAATAGTGTACTTTTCGGGTTGTGTTTTTGAGAAATCTATCACAAGCAGGGCTCTAATTGACGGAAGGGGTTTTTTCCAACAAACGATGGGGTATCGTAAGAACTGTGCGCATAAACGCTGATTTAGAGGTGAAAAATGGCCATGTACAGGATTAAGTTTGACAAGAAACGGTGTATCGCCTGCGATGCCTGTCTCGTTCACTGCAAGGTGAAGAACAAGGTGCCCGTTGGCATCAGTCTCAATCATCTTTTTGCCGAGGGACCCATTGCTGATAAAAACGGCAATCCTTCGGCCAAGCTCAAATACCAGCCGTGTTTTCACTGCAAGAAGCCTGAGTGTGTTTCCGCATGTCCCACCGGGGCCATGTATAAACGCGAGGATGGTTTGGTGCTGGTGGATATGGATAAATGTGACGGCTGCAAACTGTGCATTGATGCCTGTCCGTGGCAGGTTCCGGTCTTTAACGAGCTGACCGGCAAGATCATGAAATGTGACTATTGCGTGGATCGGGTGGATGCCGGTGGCACACCTGCCTGCGTTACCGGCTGTACGGCCGGTGCCTTGAGCTTCATGCGACCGGAATAGATTGGAGATGTACCTGTTGCCGCGTGGCAACGGGGTTATTTTTTAGGGGTCTCAACACTCAATTTGAGGAGGGAACTGTGTTACGTTCCAAAAAAACATTACTGATGTTGGCTTTGGTGGCGGCTGTCTGCTTCATGGCAGAGCCTGCCATGGCTGACCGTCTTTCCGAGGCTATTGCCGAGGCCAAACCCACTGGTGAGCCTGGATATCTGGGCATTCCCGGTGGTCCTCAGCTCAATATCATGATCGGCCTTGTCTGGGCGATCTGGGTTGGCTGGATTTTCTCTACTGTCGGCGCATTCGGCGGAATCATGGCTGGTGTCGGCCATATCACTATCTATGGTCTGGGCGACTACGCCAGCTCTTTCGGCAAGGGTTCCCAGATGAACAAGGTTGTCACCGACTCCATTCGTGTGTCTAACCAGTGGCTTGTCGGTTGTTCGGCTGCCTTGTCTTCTTTCAACTATTTCAAGGCCGGTCGCCTCGTGCTGCCGCTGGGTATTGCTCTGGCAATTGGTTCCGTGGCCGGCTCCTGGCTGGTTCCGTGGCTCACTGCTGGCAAGATCAGCCTGAAAGCGTATCTTGGCTACTTCGGTTTGTTCGTCCTGTTCCTGGGTTGTTATCTCACTTATGAGACCACTCCCAAAGGTCAGGCCGGAAAGCAGGCTGCCAAGAAAGCTGCTGCAGCATTCCAGAAATCTGTCAAGGAGCAGCAGGCTGGTGGAGACGTTGACCTCGTCGAAATGGGCGTAAAGGTTCAGAAGTTTACCCCCACAGCTTGCGAATTCACCTTCTTTGGTGTTGAGTTCAGCTTCAATCCGCTGATTCCTGTTGTCGGTGGTTTCATCATCGCAGCCCTGGCTTCCTTCCTCGGTGTCGGTGGCGGCTTCCTGCTGGTGCCGTTCCTGACCTCCGTTGCCGGTCTGCCCATGTACCTGGTTGCAGGCACCTCTGCCATGGCCGTCTTCATCGGCATGATCAACTCCATTGCTTCCTATATGCTGCTCAAGCAGACTCCGGTTGCATGGGGCCTGATCGGTGCTGAGCTTATCGGTATCGTCATTGGTTCCGTCATCGGTCCCAAGACTTCCAAGTTCATCCCGGAGAAGGTACTCAAGTACATCTTCATCGTACTGGCTATCTACGTTGGTGTTCGTTACACCTCCAAGGGCTTCCTGGGCTACAGCTTGGTTCCCCCCTTCTAAGTCGCGAAACACAGTATGAATATCGGAGGCCGCCCATGGTGGGCGGTCTCCTTCAAAAAAACAGGCAACTCACAGGCAAACCACAGGAATTATCATGACCGGCAACACAGTATACGAATTTCTTGACTTTTGGTTGATCTGGGCCTTTCGGACCAGCGACAACCCATATGTCGGTTTTGCCATAGGCCTTTTCTGGATTTGCCTGGTCACGACCATCATCGGCGAACTCTGCATCGCTGGCGTCTATTTCATCAACAAGAAACATTTCGCCGAATTGAATCATAACATGGTCAGCCATCACAACCTGTCGATCAAGGCCCTTGGGGTCAAGGACAAGGTGTCGTGGAAGGCATGCAATTCCATTGCTAATGAAGCTTTCGGCAAGAATTTCTTTTCCCATATCGCCCTGTTTGCTTCGTCCTTGTGGATTGTTCCGTTTGTCATCGGTTGGATGAGTTACCGTTTTGGCGAGGTCGATTTCATTGTGCCTGTGGTTGGCGCGGTCGGTCCGGCCTTTGTTTTCATTCCGGTCTATATCCTGTTCAGGTATCTTTTCAGCAAGGCAAAGCCCTGGATACCCGTTTTCAAGGTTATCCAGCGCAAGATCAAAGAGAATGAGGGCGAGGAAGACATGCTGTCCTACTCGGATTTGGCAAGAAAGACTGACAAGCCTCAGGCTGATACGCCTGTGCCTGAAAGTTCATAGGATTTTTTGTGAGAGAGTATCGCTGACAGGGCGGGCGGCCCGATTTCGGGTTAGCCCGTTTTTTGTTGCATTATCTTTTCAACGTCCTGGGTGAAGAGTTCCACCATGGCCGGTCCGAGCAGGTAATAGCGACCTTCGGTCTGGATGCAGAGGATGTCGGTCTGGTTTGTGACGATGACCGCCTCGCTGCCGTTTTCAAGTTCTGCGATGCCGGAGCGGTATTTGCCGAAGCTCATGATTTTCTTTGTTTTGCTGATTTTGAATTTCGGGTCAGTGAGTTTGGCGGCAAAGGCCTTTTCCACGGAGGCCCATGGAATGACCGCACTGGCAAATGGCGGCGCGGACAGGAGGATGCCTTCATCCGCCACGGTGATGGAAGCGCGTTTGGGGTTGACATAGAGCATGTACCAATAGAGGCATGATAACGGGCCTGCCACTACAATGAGGCATATGCCGGTCCATGTCAGGCCGGAATTGAAGCTCCATGCGACAACTGCGGAGACTACGGCAATGAAGATGAGCAGGGCTGCCAGCACCAGTTTGTTCATGGGGATTTTATAAATATTCGTCATTGAAGCTCCTTGGAGTGCGTGAATGATTTTCTTAGTAATACTGCCAAACCGGACGCTTGCCAAGCGACATCTCTACATTGAATCTGACGGTAAAATGTTGTATTGTTTAAAGTGGATGTCCTGATTGGTGGCGTAAGGAGCACCTGATGAAAGTAAGTGAACGACACGGTAAAATGGGCGTAAAAAGTCTGGCCCGAACCATGGCACTGCTTTTGTGCCTGAGTCTGCTCGGTCTTTCCGGGTTTGCTCTCTTTGGTTGCGGGGAAGGCGAATCCATCGTGCAGGTCGATCTTTCCAAAAGGGAGAAGGTCGTTGCCCCCATGCAGGTGGAGGCCATTACCTATGCCTATCTGCCGCAGTATTCCCACACCATTTCCTTTGAACGGCATCGCAAGCTGCTTGAATACCTGCGCCGCACCACAGGGTTGTCCCTTCGTCAGATTTTCCCCGATACCTTTGACGAGCATATCATGATGGTCGAGCGCGGCGAGATCGATATCTCCTATTCCAACCCCTTTGTCTACATCAAGCTGGCACAAGCCGGAGCCACGGCCTTTGCTCGGATCATCGAACCGTCCGGCAAGCCGAATTTTCAGGGGCAGATCATCTGCCGTCAGGACAACCCGACTATCCAGAATATAGCTGACTGCCGGGGCAAACGGTGGATAGCGGTGGACCCCGGTTCTGCGGGTGGCTATCTGTTTCCGCTTGGTCTGTTCTATGACAACGGCATCCGGCGAGAGGATTTCGGCAAAGTCGATTTTGCCCCCGGTCCGGGCGGAAAGCAGGAAAAAGTTGTCCTTGGCGTCCATGCCGGGGCGTATGATATCGGGACAATTCGCAAGGGAACCCTGGCCGTTGTGGCCGGGAAGATTGATCTGAGCGAAATTCGTGTTTTGGCAGAGACCCGTCCTTATCCCGGATGGGTGTATGCCGCCCGCAAGGGCCTTGATCCCTCTGTGGTGGAGGCCATTTCCTCGGCCATGTTCGCCCTTGACAGCGGCACGGATAGCAATGACGAAATCCTTCAGGCAGCGGGTATGCGCGGCATTATCCCGGCTGTGGACATGGACTACGACCCGGTCAGGGAACTGGCCGATAAACTAGGCCTCGACTAGGCCTCTGGGCATATTGTGAAGAGACTCTTCCCCCGGCTCAAATTCCGCACCAAGCTCAATCTTGGCATGTCGGGCATACTTATTGTAATGGCCCTGGTGCTATTGCCGCTGGTGGGTTCCATGAGTGCCAAGTCATTGGTGGAGGAGAGCAAGAAACGCGGTGCGGCTCTGGTGGGAAGTCTGGCTGCCCGGACGGCAGACTCCATGCTGGCAGGTGATTTCCTTCGTCTCAAGAACATGGTCGACGAGCAGAGTGCCGTGGGAGATGTGGTCTACGCCTTTGTTCAGGACAAGACCGGTCATGTCATGGCCCACACTTTTCAAAAGGGATTTCCCGTAGACCTCATAGGCGTTAACTCGGTGGGAGATGGGACCCGGGTGCATATTCAGTTGCTCGCTGACGGTCTGGCGCGGATATATGACTTTGCGTCTCCGGTGTCTGTTTCCGGCGACCGTTTGGGGACTGTGCATATTGGATTGTCCAAGGCGCGTATCAACGCCATTGTCCAGCGGCAGCTCACGCTGATGGCCGGTTTGTTTGCCGGAGCGCTTCTTATTGCCTCGATAATTGGGACTGTTTTTGCCCGGCGCGTCACTGTGCGTCTGGCGCAGTTGCGGGAGCATGCCGAGGAGATGCTGACCGGCAATCTGGATACGCAATCAGGCCCGAATGCCGGTGTGCATTGTTGGGAAAGTCAGGACTGCAAATTGGCGGAGTGTCCGGCCCATGGCGAGACTCGCCGCCGCTGCTGGTATATTGCCGGGACCATGTGTCCTGATTGCAACAATGAAGGGAATTTCCAGTGCAGGCTTGAGTCCTGCCGGGTGTGCCGGGTCTTTCGGGAAAATGCGGGTGACGAGTTGCAGGATCTGGCGGAGACTTTTGATGTCATGGCCCTGTCGCTCAAGACATATATCGAGGAACTCAGGGGAGCCGAGCGCAGCTTGCGTGACCAGCAGCGTCTGACGCGAACCATTCTGGATGTGACGCCTGATCGTGTCTCCCTGATGGATACCCGGATGCGTTATCAGGGCGCGAATCTCAGTTTTGCCAAATCAGTGGGGCTTGAGCTTCGCTATATTGAAGGGAAGACCGATTTCGACCTGTTCGATGAGGCCACGGCGGAAGAGCGGCATCTGGCGGCCCGGGATATCCTTGATTCCGGTAAGCGGCTCGATACGCAGGTCATGATTTCGGGCGAGGATGGGGGGCGGTGGTTCCATGTGGTCTGTATTCCGGTTCTGGATGAGGACGGGCATGTGGACGGGCTGCTTCGGACCGACCGGGACATCACGGACATCAAGGGATACGAGAACCAGCTCATCCAGTCTCAGAAAATGGAATCACTGGGGCTGATGGCCGGTGGCGTGGCCCATGAGATCAACACGCCACTAGGTATTATCCTTGGATATGCGCAGCTTTTGCAGGAGGATGTCGAATCCGGCAGTCAGGTGTACGAAGACCTTCTGGTTATCGAGAAACAGACTCAGGTCTGCAAGAAGATTGTGTCTGACCTGCTTGGTTTTTCGCGTCAGACGCAATCGGCCAAGCGGGAGATGTGTTTCAACAATTCGGTCATGGAAGCGGTTTCCCTTGTACGCCATACTTTTTCCCTTGCCCATGTTTCCATTGTCACCGAACTCGACGACCGGTTCCCGGTTATTTACGGTGATCCGGAGAAGTTGAAACAGGTCTGGATAAACTTGCTGACCAATGCCCATGATGCGATGTATGATGGCGGAGTTATTGTGCTGAGGACACGTCTTGACACGCCTCAAGGGATAGTTTCGGTCTGGGTGGCTGACAGTGGAGTGGGTATTTCCTCTGACGCTCTCAAGAAGATTTTTGACCCGTTCTACAGCACCAAACCCGTTGGGATGGGAACCGGGCTGGGGTTGTCTGTTTCGTTTGGTATTATCGAGGACCACGGCGGGGATATTCATGCTTCCAGTCCCACGCCGACAGATTTCCAGTTCCCGACTCTGCGGGAAGGTCTCAAGTGCGGCCCGGGTACGGTATTTGAAATTAACCTTCCTCTTGACCATCAATCAATGGAATCCGAGGAGCCTGACAAGGAGTAATATATGGCCAATATCATTGTACTGGATGACGTGTCCGATGCCGGAGTTCTGGTCAAGCGTATTCTGGAGCGAAAAGGTCATGCCGTGACCGCTTTCACCGAAGAAGAGGACGCTTTGGAACACACTCGGAAAAACCTGGTGGACCTTGCCATTCTCGACATCAAACTCAAAAAGATGACCGGGGTAGAGGTTCTTGAGGAACTCAAGAAGATCAACCCGGAAATGAAAGCGATCATGCTCACCGGCTATCCCACGCTGGAAACGGCTCGTGAATCATTGCGTCTTGGGGCGCAGGAATATTGCGTCAAACCGATCAACAAGGAAGAATTGGAAACCAAGGTTTCCGAAGTCCTCGGATAATAGCGGGTAATATGCATATCACACAACTCTTCAAGCATTGGACATATCAGGTTTTTGCTCCTGGCACCCTGCTGCGGCGCAAGTACGAGGCATTCAAATCGTTGCTGGAAAACGATGCCAGGGCATTGGAGCTGATTGCCGATCTTGAGGAGCTTTTCTATGGCGAGGTCTTGGCGGACCGGGAACGCGCCAACTGGCTGGCTGCCCGGTTGGCCGAGGCCGTCAACACCATGTCCGGACAGTTGGTGGAGATGAATCCCACCAAATACATGGACCTGCCGGAGTATTTTCGTAAGATAGACTTTTATGTGCGCATGGCCCTTGAACTGGACCAGCCCGAAGTCGGGCCGCCGTACATTATCTCTCTGGAAGAGGCGGGCTCCTTCCCCAAGCTGGCGGGCGGCAAGGCGTCCAATCTGGGACGCGCCATGAATCTCGAGGGCATTCCCGTGCCTCCCGGATTTGTGGTCACT
>JAFLJW010000454.1 GCA_022712815.1 Pseudodesulfovibrio sp.
ATCACTTTCATATCCGCCCGGGCGGATCAGGAAAATATGTCCGACAACTCGCTCTCAATTCGTTTGAATAAATTCATTGCCCAATGCGGGGTGGCGTCGCGCAGAGGTGCCGACGATCTCGTGTTTGGCGGCAAGGTGCTGATAAACGGTGTCCTGGCTGATTCTCCGGGCATCAAGGTCGATCCGTCATCTGACAGCGTTGAAGTCAACGGCGCTCCCATACCATTACCGGGAGGCGGAAAAGGCATAACCATCCTGCTCCACAAGCCGGTCGAGACAGTCACAACCGTCAAGGACCCTGAAGGCCGAAAAACAGTTCTCGACCTGCTCCCCAAAGATATCAATGCATTGCGGCCATTCCCTGTCGGGCGACTGGACTTCTATTCCGAAGGTCTGCTCCTGCTCACCACGGATGGAGACCTATGCTACCGCCTCACGCATCCCAAATGGCACCTTCCCAAAGTCTACGAGGTGACAATTCGCGGCACAGTGCCGGAACGAGCGATCAAAGCCATGCGCTCCGGGATGCGCCTCAAGGCAGGAGACAAGCTGGCCCCGGCAGAAGTCGAACTGAAAAAGCCGGTAGCCGGAACCCAAATTCTGAAAATGACCCTGATACAGGGAATTAATCGCCAGATTCGTCGCATGTGCAGTGAACTGGATTTGACCATTCTCCGCTTGAGACGTGTGAAACAAGGTCCGGTATCACTGGGCAACCTCAAGCCCGGAACATGGAGAGAGCTGACAACAGAGGAATTGAAAACCTTGAAAAAGGCTGTAGAGCTCGCGTAAATGCTATTAAAAAAGTCCAGCTTGAAGCAAAGATAAAAACAGGCAGATCATCAATATCCTTGGGTATTATCCTCAACCTGAGTCCCCTCAGGCGGAACGAAAGTGAACATGTCCGCAGCCAGATCAACATCCAGCTTGACGTTGGACAAACGCAACTCATTTCCGTTTCCATAAAAATCCACAATCATCACCTGACGCAAAAGCCCGGTATCCGGCTCAACACCAATATAAGCCAGAACCATACCGGGTTCCGCTTCCTTGGGAACAAGCTGCAAAACCGTGAAACCCTTGCCCCATCTGGCCCGCACATCATCTGCGCCCTGCCACTCGGATTTGACGATAAAATCTTCCTTGATATTGGCCTGCCCTGAGATAAAACGAAGGATTGTCTTGGAATCAAGCAAGGATGCCACGTTGTACTTGAGCACAAGCTGCTCATCCTCGATATAATCCCAGGCATAATCCGGCCCGACAACCAACAATTGCTTTTCCGGTGTGATAGTTTCCCAACGGACCTGGGACGGCTGCCTGAACCATATGCGCCCCTCGCGGCTCTCCGCCTCGCCACTGGCCACATTGGTCAACTCCTGAACAAAATCGGCCTGAAACGTTTTAAGGGTTTCGTATCGTTGCTGAATGAGATCAGGCATCTTTTCCGGTGAAACAGGCTCAGCAGCGCAGGATATCCCATGGAAAGCCAGAGCAAGTATCGCTGCAAATAATACCGTATAAAATCTTAACATATCCAATTCTCCAATTATTTGTAGTCGATAACCTTACGAGGCTTGCTGCCTTCCTGCGGGGCAAGGATGCCCTCCGTTTCCATCTGCTCAATGTATCTGGCGGCACGGTTGAAACCAATCCTGAATCTCCGCTGAATGAGCGAGATCGAGGCCTTGCCCTGAGAAAGCACAAACTGTACCGCTTCATCATACACGGGGTCATCGGACTGCCCGCCAATCCCGGAACCGTTGTCCTTACCTGATTCCTGCTTCCAATCAGAGAAATCAAGATCAAATTCCTGAGGTACGCTCTCCTTCCAGAAATTGACAACATGCGCAATTTCTGTCTCATCCACGAACGCCCCGTGCATTCTCTTGAGCTTGCCGCCACTGGGTTTAAACAGCATATCCCCCCGGCCCAGCAAGCGTTCAGCTCCAATACCGTCAAGAATCGTCCTGGAGTCAAACCTAGAAGTCACAAAGAAAGATATGCGTGTGGGGAAATTCGCCTTGATCAGGCCAGTGACAACGTCCACGCTGGGCCGCTGCGTGGCAACCACCAAATGAATTCCAGCCGCACGCGCGAGCTGTGCCAGACGGACTATGCACTGCTCCACATCCTTGGCCGCCGTCATCATCAAATCCGCAAGCTCATCAATAACAATCACCAAATACGGCATGGGCTTCATATTCTCGAATTCTTCCGGAATATTGCTTCCCATATCGGATAATTTCTTGTTGTATCCCTGAATGTTGCGAACACCAAGCTTGGCCATTTTCTCATATCTGCAATCCATCTCGAAAACGGCCCATTCCAAGGCACTCTTTGCCAGATTCATGTCAGTCACAACCGGATGGACCAGATGGGGAAGCTGGGCATAGGGGGCAAGCTCGATCCGCTTGGGATCGACCAGAAGCAGTTTCACGTCTTCGGGACCGGCTTTGTAGAGTAGGCTCAAAAGAAAACCGTTGATGCCGACCGATTTACCAGCACCGGTCGCACCAGCCACAAGAAGATGCGGCATCTTGGCAAGATCAACCACCTTGGTCGCACCGTGGATATCTTTTCCAAGGGCCAATGTCAGCGGAGAATCTGCTTCTATAAAGTCTTTTGATTCAATTATTTCCCGTAAATAAACAGTCTGCCTGTCCACATTCGGAATCTCGATTCCCACACTGTCTTTACCCGGAATCGGTGCTTCGATACGCACGGATTCAGCCTTGAGGGCAAGGGCGATATCGTCAGTCAGGCCCTCAATCTTGCTGACCTTGATTCCCGGAGCCGGCTTGAACTCGAACATGGTAACGACCGGGCCGGGAACAACTCGCTGAATCTCGCCTTGTACATTAAAATCATTGAGGCATTTCTTGAGCTTCTCAGCAAGGGGCTGCAATACCGCCTGTGTCTGGCTGGTCGCTTGCGGGGGCGGCGGTGTCAAAAGCTCTGTACTGGGCAAATCTCCATTTGCGGGAATGTCGGCAAGCAAAACCTTTTTCACAGCTTTGCCTTTTTCAGGCTTTGCGGCGGGTTTCGCTGCTGTTTTTACCTTGGACTTACCACCCGCTTCCAAATCCACGTACTGCAAATTCAAATTTTCTTCATCCTTGTCTGGATTCTTAGCAGCTTTCGCTTCTTTTCTCAGCTCACGCCTTTCTGCCAAAGATTCACTATAGTTATCCCACCATCGCAACATCCGATCCCAGAGCGAACTCCAGCTAAAACCCATGGCTGTCTGGAAAGAAATAATGGTGATAAAAAGCCAGAGCAGGAAAGCACCCACTGGACGCAGGTACGGCAATGTGTATTTGGCGATTATATCCCGGCCAAAATATCCGCTGCCGATAAGACCGTAGGCATCCGAAGGAACTGTTGAAATCCAGGGATGCATGGCCCAGGCCTCAAAAGCGATGAAAAGTCCCACAAAACCAAGCCACCGGGTCTTTGACATCGTTATTCTGGACACAAAGCGGGACAATCCCAGATAGAGAAAATAGAAAGGCCAGACCATGGCCCCAAGGCCAAATATTTCTACAAGAAAACCAGCGAGGTATGAGCCAGCGAGACCAACGACATTTTGTACCGAATCATGGCTGACCGATTGGTTGAAACTTGGGTCAGCGGAATTAAACGACAAAACACTCAAAAAAAGAAATGCGGAAAGAAACAGGAAGAACAGCCCGGCAAATTCATTGCCATGGCCTTTCCGCCTGTGCTTGACCGATTTGATCTGTCGTCTTGCCATTTGGCCCCACTTTGTAAAAAAAAGCCTCAGGCAGTAAGCCGCCCAAGACCTTTTTTAAGCAATTTTCACAATGTGTTGCAAGTCAAGTTTATTCGCGACCAAGATATTCACCACTCCTGGTATCAACCTTGATGAGATCACCTTCATTTATGAACAACGGAACGTTCACGATAATTCTGGTTTCCATGGTGGCAGGCTTGGT
>JAFLJW010000406.1 GCA_022712815.1 Pseudodesulfovibrio sp.
ACCATCGGTCAGTACATGCAGCCCACACGCCAGCACCCACTGGTGAAACGATACGTCGAGCCCAAAGCATTTGATGAATATGCCGAGGCAGGCAAACTGCGCGGGATCAAGAATATGTTCAGTGCACCGCTGGTCAGGTCAAGTTATAACGCGGATAAATTTGTTTAGGATGGCCTCCGGCGGCCACTTCGTGGGGACCAGGACGCTGTCCTGGACCTGCAAGGGACGCGTCCCTTGACCCTGAGCTAGCCTGCGGCGCAAGAAGCCTCATAAAGCAAAAAAGCAATGAAAGAACATCGCTTTTTTGCTTTATGAGGCAGGGATGTTTTTAGAAAATGCTAGAAGTTCCAGTCTCGAATTCGTAAGTCAATTTTTGAAATTCCACGATAACGGTCAATCTTTGGTGTGAAGGCAAAACGCATGGTCCGGCCCTGGACTACGCGAGTAAGCGTATTGCCCATTCGCCAGGCCTTGCCGGGTAGCCGCGCTCCGGTTTTCTCGTCTGCCAGAACCAGTTTGACGTGTTCACGGTCCCGCCCGAAGGTGCGATGCTCGGCCACGGTTACCGGCTTGGAGGCAAAGACCGGCTCCGGGTTGCCCATGCCGAAAGGTTGCAGCATTTCAAGCTCCTTGAGCAAAGTGTTATTGATACTTGAAAAAGCCAGTTCATGATCGAGCTTGAGCGTTGCCGTAAGCGGTTCAGGGCCTAGCTGCTCAATGACCTGAGTATTGAACTGATCGCGCAGGGCTTGCAGATTATCCGCTGTGATGGACATGCCAGCCGCCTGTTTATGGCCGCCGTAGCCGTTTAAAATCGGGCTGATTGCCTTTAATCCCTCGAACAGATCAAATTCGGGGATACTTCGGCCTGACCCCTTGAGCAGGCCATCACCATTCTCCGGCGCGCAGAGTATGAGCGTTGGCCGGTAGTATTTCTCCGCCACACGTGAAGCCACGATGCCGATGATGCCAGGATGCCAGTGCTCGGCATAGAGCACGAGTCCGGCCATGTTCTTCATGGATTCGGCCTGGACAAAGGCTTCGTCAGCAATTTCCTGTTCCTGACGGCGGCGTTCCATATTGATGGAATTGAGTTCCTCGGCAATGGGCATGGCCGTATCAAAATCATCGGTCAGCAAAAGATCAAGGGCCTTGGTGGGATCGCCCATACGCCCGGCGGCATTGATGCGCGGGGCAAGGTTGAAACTGACCTGCCCGGCTCCAATCTCGGCCAGACGTTCATATTCGCAAACCACCTTGAGAGCGGCCATACCGGGCCTTTTGGCTTCCTTGATGAGCAACAGACCGTTCTTGACAAAAATACGATTCTGCTCAGTCAGGCGGACCACATCGGCGATGGTTCCAAGGGCGACAAGATCGAGCAGGGGCCGGATATCCACCGGCTTACCGGGCAAAAGCTTATTGAGCGCGACCACTAGCATGAAAGCCACGCCGACACCGGCCAGATCAGCACACGGGCCGCCCTCTTTCAGACGCGGATTGCAGATGGCGTGGGCATTCGGTAGTTCGTCACCAGGCATATGATGATCGGAAACGACCACGGTCAGGCCAAGCTCACGCGCTCTGGCGACCGGCTCCATATCCGAGATACCGCAATCCACGGTCAGGAGCATCTGTGCGCCATCGGCAGCCAGTCGCTCCACACCGGGAACGTTCATGCCGTATCCCTCTTCCATGCGATTGGGCAGGTGGTGCATGATCTCAATGCCGCGCATCCCAAGGAATTGTTTGACCACGGCAGTGGCCGTGATGCCGTCCACATCGTAATCGCCCCAGACGGCCAGAGTCTTGCCCTCGCCAAGGCCGCTGGCAATAATTCCGGCAGCTTCGGTCAGGCCCGGAATTTCTGCCGGCCCGGTCATGTGCCGCAACAACGGACTGAGGAATTTGTCCATGCCATCGATGGTCGTCAATCCCCTGTTCCAGAGAATTTCGACGATGAGCGGGGAGACTTCCAATTCCTCTGCCATGGCAGCAGTGGACGGTGGTGAAGAACCATCGCCACGGGGTTTCCAGATATTCGGCAAATCAGATTCCTGTGGTTAGGAAAGTATTTTAATAAATTGCTCTATGTCATCGGATTCAAACAATTCTTCTGCGGCTTCCATGACTTCGCCCATATCGATTTCGACCTCCGGGCAAAGCTGCTCGACCTTGACCATATAAGGGCCTTCCGGGTCCTCGACGGCATGGGCCACACAATTGGCAAGAGAGACCACTGCGGATTCATTGGAATGTTCGGGCGCAAGGGCTGGGGAGTGATGCCAATTGACCGGCTCCACGAGATCGGCGGGTAAATCCCACGACTTGAGCACCAAGGCACCAATCACGGCGTGATCCAGTCCCCAGTACTGGTCCTCGGCCTCGACATCGAACATCTCCTCGGACTCGGCCAGATCATGAATCGCCTGCCAGTCCTCAGGCCGACGCACGGCAGTGATCAGCTTGCCGATGTCATGCAAAAGACCCACGGTAAACAGATTGTCGGGATTGCCAAAAGCCGTCATGCGAGAGAGTTCCTTGGCGATCATGGCGACAAAAAACTGATGTTTCCAGTATTCATCAAGGTCGAAATCCTCAGGCATGTCATATTTGTCCGTCAGTTCGCTCACACCTAGCGCAAGCACAATGTTGCGAATCTCGCCCATGCCGAGCACCGCGGCTGCCCGGGGTACTGATTGCACCTCGGCCTGAAGCCCATAATAAGCGGAATTGGCAAGGCTTAAAATACGGGTGGTAAGGCCCTGATCCTTGCTCAATGTCTCGCCCACATCTTCAAGGGATGCCAGGGAGCCGCCGCTGGTCTGGACGAACAACTGTTTCAGCACCTCTGGCGAAAAAGGAAGCTCGTCCCGCATTCTGGGAAGCTCTCGAAGGAAACTCTGAATTTTTTCCTGATTCATGGAAACTCCCTGTCTCAACCGCCAAATACGAGGGCCATTGGTCGCCTGGAGGCATCAGGTTTATTAATCAAGATTAAACGAAACAGGGCCGGATGGCTGTCTTTTCGCAGGCTGGTCATCAGCCGTACTTTCACCGGACGGCTGTCCTTCGGCCTGTTTTTCCCCGGCTGGCTTGACCGCTCCGGCCTGCGACTTGACATTGACGTCCGGTCCTTCATCATCACCAACATGTCCCTGAGTTTTCAAAAATGCCCAAAATTGGATGCTCGCTTCAAGGTTCTGATTCAGCTGCAAGCTCTTGAGCAAATATTTCTTGCACCCGTCCACATCACCTTTTTCATAGTAACACCGCGCAATGTTATGAAATAAATGCTCGTCATTGGTGACCAGCCCTTCAGCGCGGAGGTAATACTGCAATGCCTGATCATACATCTTGTTCTTGCGCATATTGATCCCGAAATCATTGAACAGATGCTTGTGCTCTTCCTCAAAGGCAGCCTCAAGGTCCACCAGCCGCTCAAAAATATCGTTGGCTTTCACCTGATCGCCACGGTCAAGATAGGTCAGGCCCAGACCAAAATTGGCGCGGACGTTCTCCTCATCAATGTCCATGGCCTGCTTGTATTCGAATTCAGCACTATAGGCCGCACCGCGTTCACGATGCTTTTCGCCACGCACGATGGCCCCGTCCATCTCCTTGATGGCGGGATACACGGTACTGACATAAAATTCAGGTTCCGGATTGAACTTGGTGAGGAATTCGTCTCGGCTCAGGGTCCGCTTCGGTCCGGAAGGGACATAATTGCGATTCAATGGCTGGACCGCGATCTGCCCATCTTCCAGCTCTTCGCCATCCCAATAGGTTTTCTGGATGGTCCTGCGCTGGGTCGTGCCTGTACCGACTTTGGCGATAGACTGCGTGGAAAAGACCCCTTTGATCTTTTCCGCGCCATCCCGGACAATCTCCCGTCCGGTTTCAATCATGTCACCTTGGTTCGACATCGAAAAGCTCCCCTACTTGACAGAACGCATATCATCAATAATCGCACTGGCTGCGGCTTTCGGAGATACGGCTCCCGTAACAGGCCTGCCAACCACCAGAAAATCAGAACCATTGCGCACGGCCTGTGCCGGAGTGACGACCCGCCTCTGGTCGTCGGTGCCTGATGAGGCCAAACGGATACCCGGAGTCAGGCAGATGAATCCTGAACCGCAGGCAGTCTTGACAGCCGCGACTTCAAGTCCGGAACAGACCACTCCATTTAGGCCATATTGCTTGGCTTTCCCAGCCAGGTCAAGGGCCATCTCAGAAGGACCTGGCGCACCGGCTATGGGAAGGTCACCAGCGGCCATGCTGGTGAGCATGGTCACGGCCAAAACAATCGGCGTTTTTTGCCCGGCGGCAACACCTTCAGCGCACCCGACCATGGCAGCTCGTGCCATGCGCTCACCGCCCAGAGCGTGTATGTTGACCATGTCCGCTCCAAGGCGTGCGGCAGAACGAACCGCACCCTGTACGGTATGGGGAATATCAAAAAACTTCAGGTCCAGGAAGACCTTGAACCCCATATCCTTGAGGCTCGATATAATCACCGGTCCCTCGGCTGTGTACAGCTCCAGACCGACCTTCATCCACGAAACCGCGCCCTTGAGGGAACGGGCCATGGTCAAGGCACTCCCAGCGTCCTTGAAATCAAGAGCTACGATAAGTTCAGCCATTGTCTGTCCATGTGTCGAGTACACTCCCCAAAATACCGGGACGAAGAGAAGGCTTGCAACGACTGGCCAGATACACGGCCCTCAGTTCCTGATACGCCTCGGCCAAATTGTCGTTCACGACCCAATAGTCGAACCACTTGGCCTGACTCATTTCTCCTGCCGCATTGCCCAGACGCCGTTTTATGGACCGCTCGGAATCCGTGTCGCGCCCTTCAAGCCTGCGGACCAGTTCATCCTGAGACGGAGGCAAGAGAAAAACGTAGGTCCCTTTGTAAAAAGTCTTCTTGAGCTGCTTGGCTCCCTGAACATCAATGTCAAAAAGGACATCCCGGCCCTGATCGAGCATCTCCACCACCGGCTTGGTTGCAGTGCCGTAAAAATTGCCATGAACCTCGGCCCATTCGCAAAAGGCACCCTTGCTGCGCATGATGATGAAAGCGTCGCGGCTCACAAAATTATATTCGCGTCCGTCCTGCTCCTCGCCCCTCGGCGCACGGGTGGTGTAGGACACGGAAAAACTAAAATTAGAAAACTCCTTGCGGAGCATTTCAATAAGCGTGCTTTTCCCGGTACCGCTCGGTGCGCAGACCACAAGGACCTGCCCCAACCGGAATGCATGATCGTCCGTACCCACTTATTCCCCCTCTTCCGCGCTAAAACGCTGACCGATGGTCTCGGCCTGAATGGCTGAAAGAATGACATGATTGGAATCGGTGACCACAATCGCCCGGGTCTTGCGGCCCTGGGTGGCATCAATGAGTCGCCCGTCCGCGCGTGCGTCTTCCCGCAACCGGCGCATGGGAGCACTGGTGGGATTGACTATGGAAACAACCCGATCAAGGACCACGAAATTACCAAAACCCACATTGAGTAATCCCTGTTTTTGCATGGCTACCTACTCTATGTTCTGAACCTGTTCACGGCATCGCTCAAGCTCGGCCTTGAAGTCCACCACCAAACGGCTGACCTCGGTGTCCTGCCCCTTGTTGCCGCAGGTATTGATCTCGCGGAAAGTCTCCTGAATCAGGAAATCGAGCTTCTTGCCCACTTCGGCCTTGGAGGCCAGAACTTCGCCTAGCCGCTCAAGATGGGCATCAAGTCGAGTCAGTTCTTCGGATACATCCAGCTTGTCGGTCAGATGCGCCACTTCCTGAAGCATCCGGTCCTCGGAAAACTCGGCTCCGGCGGATTCCAGCATATCCATTATGCGCTGACGCAAATTGGCTTTTTTCTCTTCCAGGATATTGGGGACGCGCTCACCGACCCTTGCCGCGAGATCACGCAGGGTCTCCATGCGAGACAGCAGGTCGGCAACCATGGCATCGCCTTCGATTGCGCGAGAATCCACCCAATCCTTGAGAGCGGCTTCAAGCCCGGTGGTCAGGCTCTCGGCAAGTCCCGGATCAGGCTCATTACCGGTGTCGCGCCACAGGGAGGACATGGACAAAATCTTGTTGTAATCCGGCTCGAAAACACGCCCCTCACTATGGGCGAGCTTCTCCATTTCGCCAAACATGGCCTTGGCCAAAGTCTCGTTGAAAGTGACGCCGAGTATACCGGCATCAAGGACTTCCAGATTCAGGGAGATATCCACCCGACCGCGTGAGGCGTAGGTCCGAACGATCTTTTCCCAGCCGTTTTCCAGACTGCGCAGATGGCCGGGCATTCTCCATTTCACATCGAGAAAACGGCCATTGACACTTTTTATCTCCCAGACATGGGTCCAGGTATCTTCATTGGTCTCGAACCGGCCAAAACCGGTCATGCTAACTGGCATATGATTATTCCTTGTGGTTATTGAGCTTGGTCTTATACGACTGACGCAATTTTGTCAGCCGTGATTTCATGCTTTCCCCGGCATAATCGGGGAAGGTCCATGGGAATTCAACCCACCGTTTTTTCTGCCAGATCATAGTCAGATCGGCCCATATTCCGTCTTTCAAATAGATGCGATGAGAAAAACTTTTCCCCGTGGCAAGGACAAGACTCTGCATGGTGATGACTCCCGGATCGAGATTGAACGCCCGTTTCCCCGCCAAACCATGCTTGCACTCAAGGGAATTGGTGAACAACTTGGTATCGGCCAATTCATCCAGCGGACAGAGAACCTCGAACTCGACAAGCCGCCGGGTAATGGGCATGCCAAGCTCCTCGTCATAATAGCCGGTCTGATCAAAGGCGAACTCTTCGGAGACCCAATCGGCAGGACCGAACCGGGCTTCCAGTTCTCCCAACAGACCGGGCCAAAATTTATCCCAACCGGCACTGAGTATGGAAATAACAAGGAGTCCGGGGTCTGGAATCTTCGGCGTGCTCATGATGCACCATCCATGGCTTTCACCAGTACAACACCCCTTTCCAACCCCACAGGTCTGGCCCGGACCAATGAGCGGGGTTCGACTCCGTCCGGCAGCGCAGTAAACTTGCACGCCGCATAATACTCGCTGACCCCGCGCCCTCTGGCGTCCGGAACCAGAACATCGAGATGCGGGAGTCCCAGCAGGCTCTCCAAAAAATGATTCTTCTTCCCGTTCACCAGCTCCCGCAACTGGGCGGCACGCGCCTTGCGGACCGGTACGTCAACGGAACCGGTCATCTCGGAAGCCCTTGTGCCGGGCCGCTCGGAATATGGAAATATATGGCCGTAGGTCAGCGGCAGATTGCGGCACAGTTCCATGGTGTTCTCGAACTGATCGTCCGTCTCACCCGGAAATCCGGCAATAAAATCCGCGCCAAGGCCGATGGTCGACCAGATGCCACCCAGCCGTTCAAGAAAATCAATGGCGTTCTGCGGGTCATAATGCCCGCGCCCCATGGCTTTCAAAATATCAGGGTCACCGCTTTGCAGGGAAAGATGAAGCTGCGGACAGACCATGGTCGATGCGGCCAGCACATCAAAGGCCTTGTCCCCAAGCTGCCCCGGCTCAACCGAGGAAATGCGAAATCTGACCCGCCCGGCCCAGTCTGGGCTAAATGTACTCTCAAGCCGTACAAGAAGGTCCCAGAAGTCTGGTTTGCCGTCGAGATCACGACCAAAATGACGAAGGTTGATGCCGCTCAGGATGAATTCCCGGAAACCACCGGCCAGCAAGCGGGAGACTTCCTCCACCACTTCATCCATGGGACGACTGACGGATTTGCCGCGAGTCAACGGAACAATGCAATAGGTGCAGTGGTGGGAACAACCATCCTGAACCTTGACCACGGCCCGTGATCGTCCATAGCCGCTGATGGAAAAAGGCGCGAACCGAGGCCTTTCCCTGTCCGAATCGACTTCCGCCTCCGGGCCATCCAGCAATTGCGCCTTGTCTTCCTGAGAAATCACTCGAACGACACCTGGCAGTTGCGCAAGTTCTTCTGACATGATCTGAGCTGCGCACCCGGTGATGATGATTCCGGCTTCGGGATTATCCCGATTGAACCGGCGCACTGTCTGCCTGAGGTCGGCCACGGCATTGGCGGTCACCGCGCAGGAATTGACGAGAATGATATTTGCCTTGCCGGGCGCGTCCACCTCGACGGCCTGCGAACCAGTTTCACCCCGCGCCCACGCCTCTCCGATGGAGCGGGTCTCATATTGATTGATCTTGCACCCCAGGGTGGCGGTATAAAAAGTAATCATGTATTGTCGGCCCATTGCCTTAGATAAACGGTTCACACTTTAGCGAAAAAATGGTTCTAAATGACAAAAAATATTCTGATCATGGCTCTGGCCCTGTCTCTGGGGATGCTCACCGGATGCGGAGCACCGTCCCCCAAGCTTGTCGGCAATTTTTCCATGACGCTCAAGGACTACGATCAGGCCGTAACCCACTATGAAAAAGCCCTGCAAGATGACCCGGATTCGGTCATTCTACTGACCAGCCTTGGTCGTGCGTACTACAATCTCGGTAAATACGACAAGGCCGAAGAGAACTTCAAAGGGGCCACGGAAGTGAAGGAAGGCTACCCCGATGCGGTGTTCTATCTGGGCCTGTGCGCCATCGCCAAAGACGATCGCAAGGCTGGATTTGAAATCATGGACAGCTTCAAATACGCTGGCAAACCCGAAGTCACCAAATCCGTCAGAAGCATGGCCCGACAATTGACCGATAATACCGACGACTCCAGTGAATACATCACCAAAAAAATGTTCCAGTCCTGGGACGATGGCATGAAGGCAGAGCATCAGGCACAGACCGGCAAAGGCTAGACCGAAGTGTTTCCATCCGCTAGTGCGGCCTAATCCATTCTGAATACAGGGTCAATGATGAACCGCATGGACAGATAAAACAGGGAACCACGCAAAGGCTACGACAGAATCCGGGATTGATGCCTACAAGGCCCTCTCTATGACTCCGCCGCCAAGGACAACTCCGTCCTCCGTGTAGACCGTAGCCACCTGTCCGGGCGTGGGGCGGACATAAGGTTCGATAAAATGAAAGACGAGTTTGCCAGCCACCAGCTCCACCCGGCTCGGCTTGGCCTTTTGCCGATATCGCGTTTGCAGCGACACCACCTCCGGCCACAGCTCCATCCCGACCATCAGGTTGACCTGCCCGGCCACGCAACCGGATGGTTCAAGCTCGCTTTTCGTTCCCACCACCAGCGTGTTCTCAGACACATTTTTGTCCAGCACATAAAGTGCCTCGGTCCAGGCTATGCCCAACCCGCGCCGCTGGCCCTGCGTATGCCGCCACAGTCCCTTGTGCCTGCCGACCACCGTGCCGTCCGACAACACTGCCGGACCACCGCCGGGCATGGCTTCCCGACTGGTCAAAAACGACTGATAATCGTCCTCCGGGACAAAGCATATCTCCTGACTCTCGGTCGAAAGCGGCGGCTCAAGGCCGTGGTCGGACAAAATGGACAAAACATCTTTCTTATATGTCTCACCCAAGGGAAAGAAGGCAAGCCGAAGCGTCTCGATCGGGACCAGCGAAAGAAAATAACTCTGGTCCTTTGATGCATCCGCACCGCGAACCAGCATGGTCCCCACGCCATCCCGTTCCTCAAGCCGCACATAATGGCCGGTGGCAATCCGGTCCGCACCAAGCTTTTTGGCCGCCTCAAACAACACCCCGAACTTCATACGCGGATTGCACATGGCACACGGATTGGGCGTCAGGCCGGTCTGATAATCCCCGACAAACGGCGAGACCACGCGCTTGTCGAATTCAGCATGCAAATCAAGGGCATGAAACGGAACTCCGAGTATCTTGCAATTTTGCGTCAGGCCATCAACAACCCGTTTCCAGTCAGGTCCGGGCGGCAGGAAATGACCATGCACAGCCATCACGTCATGGCCCTGCTCTTTGAGCAAGACCAGGGAGAGCAAGCTGTCCATACCACCACTCACGGCCACGGCTATTGTCATTTAAGGAATGCCTCCGGCGGCTCAAGAACCTTTTGGGAAAAAGGTTCTTGAGAATTTCCAAAACTTTTTGTGAGCGCGAGAAGCCCCGCGCAAGAGGAGTATCCTACTGGAGCAGGGGGAGGAAGAAAAGAGTTTATACGGGACATCGTTTGAAGATATGAGTATAGGGAATTTAAAACAACAAGACCGTACAGGAACCAAGGAGCCGCCATATGAAACGGATTCATTTAATTGCACTCATCTGCCTAGTGGTAAT
>JAFLJW010000177.1 GCA_022712815.1 Pseudodesulfovibrio sp.
TCAAGTCCTTGTAGCCCAGCCAAATTATTGCGTCCCCATCGTCTAGCCTGGTCCAGGACGGCGGCCTTTCACGCCGTTAACAGGGGTTCAAATCCCCTTGGGGACGCCATATGAAATCAAAGGGTTACGGTTTACGCCGTACCCCTTTTTTGTTGTGTGTAAAATCTCGTGCAAAAAGATGTGAAAAGCCCCGGAGACACCAATCTCCGGGGCTTTTCTATTTCACCCCAGATTCAAGCCTCTTTCAAAATCCCGTCAAGTAAAATCGACGGTCCAGAACCTGTTTTTTCCCGACAACTCCTTACATTTGACCGGCAAGGCCACAGATTGCGGGACTGTTTCCCCGCAACCGCAGGCAGCCTGCGCGTGGTTGCCGACGAGTCAGGCAACGTGATAAAGGAGGTTTTGTATGCCCCCTTCGGCGGCATAATCGAGGATTCCAATCTGGAACTGCGAATTCCCATCGGCTTCGCTGGAGGCCTACATGACCGCAATTTGGGCTTTGTCCGTTTCGGTTGGAGGGATTACGACACCTTCACCAGCCGTTGGACTGCGCCCGACACCATGAACGATGGAGTTTGGTTTCCGTGGTTAAACGATTGCCACGAAGCCATAGATGATAACTTGCAAGAAATTCGGACTGGAGAACCCTGAAGCTCCCGGAGGGCGTGTTGGAAATATCCCCCAGAGGGAAAAGGCTTCTGAATGGTGGGGACGTTAAATGTGAGGAGATGAAATGAAAAAGCTGATTGGAGTAATATGGGTTGTGTTTGGGGCGGGCTTATTCCTTTACAGTCTATCTGGATTAGCGACTGAGAATGAACGGATTACACATCTTTTGACCGCCTGCTTTGGAGGCCTTTCTGCCTTGGCTGGCATTCTCACACTGAAAAACCATTCATCCTCGCGCCTTATGTTGTGGATTGTATCAGTTTTGATTTTCATTTACTCCATTCTTGCTCTTTCTATGGTGGGTTTGGAATTCGGAGTCGGCTTCCTCGCAGGAATTATTTTGATCATCGGGCTTGCGCTCATGACGATATTCAGCCTGCTAAGGCTTACCCGTAAATAACTAACTTTTTTTCTAGACTTTACACGATCCTCATTTTGAGAAAATGAATTGCATTATATTAAGTTACCCAAAAATCAGACTTGGATATCTTGGGCCGAAAGAATTGCTGGAAATCGAGAACCGGATACAAAACCTTGGCCCTTAGATTTTCAAAAAGCCAGTAGCAAATGCGCTAAAAACAGACGGTAAAAATAAAAGAAAACGGCTAAGCCGCACTAATTCCTACTCCGTCTTCAATGAGTTTTAATTGGTCTGGTGTCCCCGAAAATCCCTTTGCGCATATCTCTTGCCACTCAATTCAATAAATAATGTGAAAAGGTATCAACGAAAAGTACAGATTCTCTGTCCAAGGATCTAATTCCCTTGGCACACATAACTTCGTTGTGTTAAAGAATATGATAATTGAATGCTTATTCTTTATTGGAGAAAAGGCCTTATGGCTAAAAAGATCAGGCGATACATCGCCCTCTCTGCAATTATTGGCGCGATAATAATGGCCATCATATCCACCGCCCAGGGTATGCTTGTCGAGTCGAGTCTTGATCTCCATGCGTACATACTGCAACTCTGCTTTGGAGGCCTGACAGGAGGCATCGTCGGTTGGCTGAATTTCCGAAAATTGAGCAACGACCATGGGGACAAGCCGGACACTCTGACAGGTGATCGGGAAATCACTGAAAAGAACCACCCTCAGGAAAGCGAGAAACACTTCCGGACCATGTTTGAGCAAAACCACGTGGTCATCCTCCTGGTGGACCCGGAATCCGGTCTCATCAAGGATGCCAATCAGGCCGCTGCTAATTTCTACGGTTGGCCGGTCCAGAAGCTCTGCGCCATGAACATATCCCAGCTCAACAAGTTGTCTCCCGACGAAGTCCGCATGGAGCTGACGTCTGCCAGACAGTCACTCAAACGTCACTTCAACTTCCGGCACACGCTGGCCGACGGTTCAATTCGAGACGTAGAAGTATTCAGCGGCCCCATCCACGTAGCCGGGAAAGACATACTCTACTCCTGCATCTTCGATGTGACCAAACGCAAAGAGACCGAAAATGCCCTTCGCCTGAGCACAAGTAATCTGCGGGCCACGCTCAATACCACGGTAGACGGGATACTGGCGGTGGACGCCGAAGGCAAAATTCTCTTTTATAACAGCCAGTTTCTCAAAATGTGGGATCTTACCAAATCCCTTCTGGAGAAACCTGAAAACCAGATTCTGTTGCACCACCTGGCCGAAAAGCTTGACCATAAAGAGGACTCCCCCGAAGAGATCGAACTCTTGTACAGTTCTGCCGAGAATCGCGTTAACAGAATTCCCCTGAAGAACGGAAGGACCCTGGAGTGTTCATCATCTTCCATGTTTGTCGAGGAAGACGTATCCAAAGGACGGGTCTGGTCCTTTCGTGACATTACGGAGCAAATCAAGACAGAGGAGGACATCCTCAAGCGAGAAGCCCTGATGGCAGGCGTCTTCCGGGCCGCTCCCGTGGGAATCGGCGTGCTGGTAGACCGGGTTATCATCAAGACCAACGACAAATTATGCGAAATGGCGGGCTATACAAGGGAGGAACTCATCGGCCAAAGTGCCCGCCTCCTGTATTCCAGCGATGAAGAGTTCGCGCGAGTGGGCAGGAAAAAGTACGCCATGATCCAAGAACAGGGGACCGGCTCTCTGGAAACAAAATGGCTTTGCAAGGACGGCAGAATCATCGAAGTGTTTCTGAGTTCGACCCCTTTGGACCCGGACGATCTTCTGGCAGGTGTGATCTTCACTGTGCTGGATATAACCGAGCGTGTGTATGCCCAAAAGAAAACTGAAACCGAAGCTTTTCGCCGTCGTTTATTAATGGATGCCGCCAGCGATGGGATTGCAATCATGAATGGTGATCACGCTGTCGTCGAAGCCAACGCCAGTTTCGCAAAAATGCTCGGATACACCCTGAAAGAGATAATAGGCCTTCACACTTGGGAATGGGAAGCCAATTATTCCGAAGAACAGATACGCGGCGGCATGCCAGATGTCGCCAAGATTCAAACCACCTTTGAGACTGTTCACAAACGCAAAGACGGCACCACCTATGATGCCGAAGTAAGCGCCTCTGGAGCAATGATCGGAAATCAACCCCTGGTCATCACCATCACCAGGGATATTTCGGAACGAAAAGCCATGGAACTAAGCATGTTTCACTCCATGGAAGCCGCCGAGAAGGCCAACCGTTCCAAGTCGGAATTCCTGGCCAACATGAGTCACGAGATCCGTACCCCACTAAACGGCATAGTGGGCATGCTCGAACTCATCCGCCTTTCCGCCGAAAACGAAGAACAACGGGAATACTCGGATACGGCCATAGCCTCCTCCAAGCGACTGACACGGCTCCTCTCTGACATTCTCGACTTGTCAAGCGTGGAAGCAGGAAAGCTAAGTATCAACTCCGAACCTTTTGTTCCGGAGGAAACCATATATGAGGCTTACAATCTTTTCACCCTTATGGCCGAACAGACAGGTCTGGATTTCAAATACCATGTCGATTCGAGCCTGAAGGAGCGCGTCAAGGGAGACGCTGGCCGAATCGAGCAATTACTTGTCAATCTGCTGGGGAATTCATTCAAATTCACAACCAGAGGCTCCATCACTCTGGAAGCGTACCCTTTGCCTCATCAAAACCCGAACTATAAACGGATTATGCTTTCCGTGTCCGACACCGGCATAGGCATACCAGACGACAAGATTGAAACGCTCTATCAACCCTTCACCCAAGTCCATAGCGGTTACACCAGACCCTATCAGGGAGCTGGCCTCGGATTGGCCATATGCAAACGGCTTGTGACCCTGATGGAGGGGAGCATGACTATCAAAAGCTCCTTTGGCGAGGGGACCACTGTATTTCTCTGCCTGCCCTTTGAATTGGCTGAACCTGAAATCACCAGCGAACAGGACCTGAAGCCGAAGCTTGCGATTCTCTCGACGTTACGAGTTCTCCTGGTGGAAGATGAAAAAACCAACAGAATCGTTGCTCAAAGACTTCTTGAACATGTGGGAACCACGGTTGTTTCCGTAGAGCACGGCATGATGGCACTGGAAGAATTGAGAAAAAACACATTCGACCTGATACTGATGGATGTCCAGATGCCGATCATGGACGGCATTGAAACCACAACAGCCATTCGTGCCGGCAAGGCGGGAGAGCATTGCAAAGACATCCCCATCATAGCTCTCACCGGTCACGCCATGGCTGGTGACCGCAACCTGTTCCTGTCCACTGGAATGAATGATTACGTCTCAAAACCAATTGAGTGGTCCGAACTCGAAAATAAAATTCTGGACTTGGTTTCAAACACAACCGACTGAAGCAAAACCGGCGAGCGGTCTATCTATTGAATTCAACAATGTACCAATCTTAGCCGCCGATGAAGAAATGCAGATGGGCCAGCTTGTCTCTAAGCAGGAGCGCGCAGGCTCATTCTACAGGGAATCGCTTTTGCCGTTTTCGACATGACCGTTTCAATCCTCGGCATCTATCAGGATGGGCAAAATTACAATGCGAAATTAAGCGAAGAAGATGAGGGTTCCCAGTAATTTTATGGCAAAAAAAAGAGAGAAGGCACCTTAAAACTGTAGCAGAATATGTCTAGGATTCGCATCGCACCATATAACACCCCACCAAGTCAAAAAAGAGGCCGTCTAAAAAATGGAGCCCAAACCTCAAAAGTCCTTGCTTCGTGTAAAAAAATGTGTAAAACACGCCCTTCAAGACGAGGCAAACCGGCTACATATGGTTCAAGACAACCAGCCGAAAAGTCAGTCGCACCATGCGTCCCCATCGTCTAGTCTGGTCCAGGACGGCGGCCTTTCACGCCGTTAACAGGGGTTCAAATCCCCTTGGGGACGCCATGCACTTA
>JAFLJW010000426.1 GCA_022712815.1 Pseudodesulfovibrio sp.
CCCTCATCCCGAAGCCGCTGGTCAACCTGTGCCAGAGCGAGTTCGATGGGGATGCCGACATTGTCACGAATCATGGCCGGGGCTGCGCCTGTGCCGCCACGCATGCCATCGATGGTCACAATGTCTGCGCCAGCACGGGCAATGCCTGATGCAATGGCAGCGACATTATGAACTGCGGCGATCTTGACGGAAATGGGAACCTTGTACTCGGAGGCTTCCTTCAACGCATAGATGAGTTGAAGCAGGTCCTCAATGGAGTAAATATCATGATGCGGAGCCGGAGAGATGGCATCGGACCCGATGGGGACCATACGCGTTTCAGACACCTTGTCGTTGATCTTTTCACCGGGCAGGTGTCCGCCAATGCCGGGCTTTGCGCCCTGCCCCACCTTGATTTCGATGGCCGCGCCCGCCTTGAGATAGTCGAGGTGGACGCCGAAACGACCGGAAGCGACCTGAACAATCGTATTCTTGCCGTACTTATATAATGATTTGTGCAAGCCACCTTCACCGGTATTGTAGGCAGTGCCGGTCTCTGTGGCGGCACGAGCCATGGCCGTGTGAAGGTTGAAGTTGATCGCACCAAAGCTCATTGCCGCGAACATGATCGGTACATCAAGCTCCAACTGCGGTGTGAGTTTGGTTTTCAGCTTTGGTTTGCCATTTTTGTCCGTGGTAATTTCGACCTTTCTCGGCTTTGCACCAAGGAATGTCTTGAGCTCCATGGGTTCACGCAGCGGGTCAATGGACGGATTGGTCACCTGGCTGGCATCAAGCAGCATGCTATCCCAGTAAATCGGAATATCAACCGGAGATCCCATCCCGGCGAGCAGCACTCCACCGGTGTCGGCCTGCTTGTATATATTCTGCAAGAAGACCGGACGCCAAAGCTTGTTGGCCCTGAAATCCGATGGCTTGTTGCGAATATTGAGCGCGGCAGTTGGGCAGAGAGCCTCACAACGATGGCAGCCAATACACTTGGTATTGTCGTGCATGACTTTTTGCTGGGATTCATCCCAAAAATGAGCCTCGTATGAACATTGGCGAACACAGACCTTGCAATTGATGCAAAGATCCTTGTCTCGCTCAATGCAAAACTCATGGTAGTTTTTATTCAGGGGCTGAAAAAGCAAGGCAGGTATCCTCTTTCGTTTGTTGCCAAAAAAGTCATTTTTGACACATAATAACCAAAGCAAACCTTCGATCTTTTCACAATTCAGGGAAAATACCTGACTATCGAAGGGGGGATAACAAAACATATGTATCAATATTCTGTCAAGAAAAGTTTTAATGACTTGATTTTATTGAATTAATCATTCTTGTAAAATGCCGGTCAATGGGTCTGAGATAAAAATATCGAACTGCCTCTCCTCTTGATCCAAAGAAAAAGGCCGGGCAACGTTGGTTGCCCGGCCTTTTTCTTTGATGTTGATAGATACTATTATTTCATATCCGGCAATTGGTTGGCCGCCCATGTGGCAGCCTTCATGTACTGGGTGGCGGCCTGGGTAAAACAGGCCCCGTATCGTCCGAGAATATCATTTGCGATATCCCAGTTGCCCACTTCAACGGCCTCAAGCAGCATGAGCCAATCCTTGAATTCATTCAAAGTTCCGCACAAACCAGCTTTTATCTCAGCATTCATGGGAATATCTTCCAGGGCCTTTTCCATTGGATAAGACAGCAAGGCATCCAGTTTGGAAAAAAGACCAAGCATGAACATGGTATTTTCCGAATGCTTGAATCCGCTGATGGTTCCAGTCAGTTTACTCAGGAAGCGGCCACGCTGCAAAGCCATGTAGGACAACTCTTCACCCTTGGATGTTGTGTCCAGATCGCTCATGACCACAACCGTAGCCCAGTGCCGAACCTCTTTCAGCCCCAGCAATGAAACAGCCTGCTGGATGGACTTGATATTGCTCCTCAGCCCGAATGATATTGAATTGATATACTTGAGAATTCTATAACTCAATGAAACATCGGCTGCAATGATTGCAGCAAGCTCGTCCATCTCGCAATCGGGGTTGCCAAGCTCTCTGAGTAACTGAAGTTTGGCAATGGAGCTGGCGGAAAGTTTCTTGTCGTCCTGAATTTGCGCAACGGCAAAGAACGGACCTTGAAAATACTTGAAACCAAGGGCGCGTGTCCCTTCAAATGCTTCCCAGCTAGAGACATCAGTTGCCAACAATTTCCCTTTGAAATTTTTATACTTACGTCTTAATTTTATGATTTCTGGTGGAGTTTTTCCTGCCAAGGAGACCTGAATGATATCCATCCGGTCAACCAACTTGTTCAATGCAACAGGGTCAACAGAGTCAGCAAGAGCCATTGTTCCACCACAGGCCCGCATGGAATCAGCGAATTTTGAGCAACCCGGAGAGCTGGCAATCTGTTTGCAAACCTTGAATACGCAATTATCCCAACCAGCTGGCAAATTTTCGTTACTCAGATGAATATCTTCTGGTAGATTAAGGACTATTTTCTTGCCGGTCGAAAGATTACCACCCAGCATTGACAAGTTTTCCTGGTAAGCCGTGACCAAATCCGACAGGGATATCACTTCTTCTCCATCAGAAAACGTCAGTGTGGAGTTGGCAAGAATTTCATAACCCCAAACATTCTTGTCCCTGTCAAAAATCGGCTGTTTGACGATTAGCGACCGCTCGGTCTTAGCATCAGAGCCTGTAGCAACCTCACTCATATGAATCACCCCCCTCAACTTTGAATAATCCAAACAAGGAACCACCTCTATTCATCTGGTAATTTCCTTACTTAGCTACATAATTAAATCAGGTATCAGCGTAAAGGATTATAACACCTCCAGATGACAACCATTCCTAATACCTAAACTTTATTTCAACAATGATTGTTTTTACAATCGGTTATCTCTCCATATTTTTGATATAAAAATAACCATATTTTTTTTCACGAGATATTTCATTTTTCGTCCGTTGGCATACTCACTCACCCAATCCGGACTCCATCAAAAAAAGTCGCCCGACACATGCCGGGCGACTCTAATAAACTGGTCTAGGCAGAGATCACCTACATCATTTTGGCGACCTTTTTGGTGAGGCGCAAAAGCTGATTGGTAAAACCGGCTTCATTGTCGTACCAGATGATCGTCTTGAGCTGTGTGCCACCCATGACGCGGGTCAGGCCAGAGTCCACAACGCCACCAAAGGTGGACCCCATGAAATCAACGGAAACCAGAGGTTCATCGGTATAACCCATGGACTCGTTCGCAGCAGCCTTGAGGGCGGCATTGACTTCCTCAGGCGTGGTCGGTTTATTAAGTTCACAAACAAGATCGACCAGAGAGACATTGGGGGTCGGGACACGAATGGCCATGCCGTCCAGCACGCCATTGAGTTCCGGGATGACCAGCCCAACGGCCTTGGCCGCACCGGTGGTCGTTGGCACCATGTTCATGGCACAGGCCCGGGCACGGCGCAGATCCTTGTGGGAGCCATCGAGAATACGCTGACTCATGGTGTAGGAATGGATAGTGGTCATTATGCCGTGCTTGATGCCATAGAGATCGTTGACGACCTTGGCGACCGGAGCCAGGCAGTTGGTGGTGCAGGATGCATTGGAAATAATCTTGTGCTCAGGTTTCAAAAGTTCATCGTTGACGCCCATGACCACTGTCATGTCAGCATCCTTGCCAGGGGCACTGATAAGTACTTTTTTGGCACCGCACGCCAAGTGTTTTTCGCAACTTTCACGGTCAGTGAACTTGCCGGTGGTTTCGATCACAATGTCACAACCCAGATCGGACCAAGTCCATTCTCCGGGGGCATTGCGGGTAACAGTGACCGATTTGCCATTGATTTTGAAACCGCTTTTTGTCGGCTCGACATCGAGATAACGACCATGCACCGAGTCATATTTCAACAGGTGCGCCAAGTCCTCATTGGAAGCACGGGCGTTGACCGCCACGAGTTCAAAATCGTTCTCTTCAGCCAGCAGACGGGCAAGATACCGTCCGATCCGTCCAAATCCGTTCAGACCAATTCTAGTTGCCATGTCAATTTCCTCCTGGATGCGCTATTTTTAATTACTATAGTATAAAATATGAATAACACTACGTTTGCAATTATATTCCGTCAACGGGGGATCAACATATTTCTTTCTTCAATAGATCAAGCGTTTCACGATCAGTAAAATCAAAGTGAAGCGGAGTCAGGGTAACGTGTCGCTGCGTCAAAAGCGCACGATCCCGATCCGCACTGATATCCTCTGGCGGTATGGCTCCATCGAGCCAGTAGTATGCCCTGCCGCGCGGGTCCTGGCGGGTTTCGTACCAGTCCTTGTATGATGCACGGGTATGCGGACACATGATAAATTCTTTGGCCTCTTCAATGGGACAATCGGGAAAATTGAGATTGAGCACGCATTTTGACGGCAATTGGTCCCAGGGAATTCTCGGCAAAAGGTCAACACAATACCGAGCCTGACCGCTCAGATCCTGCGGGTTGAAATTGTCCATGGAAACGGCCATGGACGGAATCTCCATGAGAGCACCTTCGGTAGCTGCGGAAACAGTGCCGGAATAGAGAATATCTACCCCGACATTGGCTCCGGCATTGATGCCGGACAAAACAAGGTCGGGTTTTTCCGACAGCAACGTGGACAATCCAAGCTTTACGCAATCTACCGGTGTGCCGTACACGCCAAGACCAGTGAAACCATTTTCCTTGAACTCCCTGACCCGAATGGGCATGGAAATGGTCACGGCATGGCCAACCGCAGACTGCTCGGTGACCGGGGCCACCACATGAACATCATGCCCGGCTTCGATCAGGGCAAAATAAAGAGATCTCAGCCCTATGGCCTGAATCCCGTCATCATTGGCAAGGAGTATATTCATGGCTTCTCCGATTGTGTCCTGAATTTGACAATTCAAGTAAAATCAGGTTCATAACCTGAAGCGGACGGAAACGTCCGCTGACCACCCAAAAATGATCATACGCATATTTGGGATGGGTACCTCAACACCAACCAAATGGCAAGACAAGTGGCAAAAAAGTCTCAATATATCCACGACCTGACACCCGGACAACCGGTAAATGACCTTTTCCTGATCGCAACCGCCAGCATGGCACAATCGCGTAACGGACCATACTGGAATCTAACCTTTCAGGATGCCACCGGCACTGTCGGCGGAAAGATATGGAGTCCTAAAAGTCAGGAGTATCCCGCACTGGAACCTGGACAAATGACCCGCGTTCAGGGATTCGTCGAGAGTTATCGTGACAGGAATCAGCTCAAAGTCGATCATATGGAGCTGCTTTCGACCTCCCACGAAGATGTTGATATTTCTGATTTTCTTCCCACGTCCTGCGTTCCTCCCAAAAAATTGCTGGAGGCCATTGAGGACCTCATTACCAAATACATGAAGTACAATCCCTGGAAATCTTTCTGTAAAAAAGTGCTCAACGATGAAGAGATCAGGGGACGCATGCTGGCGGCTTCTGGCGCAAAGACCGTCCACCACGCCTATATCGGCGGGCTGCTGGAACACACCCTGCAAGTTGCCCGCTCGTGTATGGCTCTGTGCGATGTCTACCCGACCCTTGATCGACAGACACTTCTGGCCGGTGCCATTTTTCATGATCTGGGCAAGGCCTGGGAACTGTCCGGCGGCCTGACCAACGATTATACCGACGAAGGCCGCCTGCTCGGTCACATCCAGATCGGTCAGGACAAGCTGGAACCGTTCCTCAAACGCAATAAAAAACTGGATGAAGGACTCAAACTCCATCTCAAGCACCTTATCACCAGCCATCATGGCGAGCACGACTTCGGCTCACCCATCAGGCCGAAAACGCCTGAAGCCTTTGTCCTACATTTTGCCGACAACATGGACGCAAAGCTGAACATCATTGATCAGGCATATGAAGAAATGGACAAAAACGGGCAAGAGTGGTCGCCCTACATGCGATTCCTTGAGCGCAATGTCTACCGCGCCCCGGCCACACCCGGCACCTCAAAAAAGAAGACAGACAAACTGGAGAATCAATGTTCATTACCTTTGAAGGTATAGAAGGCACTGGAAAAACAACACAAATACAGAATATCAAAAAGTATTTCGAGTCCAGAGGCAAAGAAGTTTTCCTGACCATGGAGCCAGGCGGAAGCCGTGTAGGCCGGGAACTTCGCAAGATGCTTCTGCACGTTGACAACAAGGACTTAACGCCCCTCACGGAATTGTTTCTCTATCTGGCAGACCGTGCACAACACGTCGCTCAGGTCATCCGCCCGGAACTCGAAGCCGGAAAAGTGGTACTCTGCGATCGTTTTGCCGACTCCACCATCGTCTATCAGGGATATGGACGCGGTCTGGACACCACGATGCTCCAGCAACTCAATGAAGCCGCGGTAGCCGGATTGTGGCCGGATCTGACCATAATCCTCGACATCGACCCGGAAGTCGGTCTCAAACGGGCGACTGACCGAAATATCGAAGAAGGCAAAGCCATGGACGAGGGCCGCTTTGAGGCCGAACACATTTCCTTTCACAAACGTATTCGTGAAGGCTACCTGACATGGGCGGCCCTCAATCGTGATCGAATCAGGGTTGCTGATGCCTCGTCCAGCCCTAATGACGTATTTGAGCGTATCAAAACGATCATAGAGGCTCGGTTCTTCGCAACCGGGTAAGGTCTTTTCATTACGACCCCAATGGCACACAGCCATGCATGGACTCTTTTCCACAATTTGATACGATAGAACCAATTTACTATGGATTCTTGTTCAACACACTGATAAGAATTCTTATTGATGCAAACAAATTCACAACTGACGCCATCAAGGCCGAACAAACTTCCTATCGTCGCCATCGTCGATACCACGAAATATCTTGCGCTCATGAGTGGCTTGATCTGGCTGCTCATGATCGGTACGGATCGGCTTGGTTACAACTGGCAGTGGTACAGAATTCCTCAATATCTGTGGCAGGTTACTGACCAGGGATTCTCTTGGGGCCTGCTCATGCAAGGGCTTGGGATCACCCTTGAGATCACCTGCATCAGCATGGTATTGATGCTCATCATCGGCCTTGGCACGGCCCTTCTGCGTATGACCGACTCATGGGCCGCCAGAGGCGTGGCCCGTGTCTATATGGAGTTGATCCGCAACTCTCCCCTGCTCATCCAGATTTTCTTCATCTATTTCGTTGTTGCCCCCATACTGGACATGTCCAGCTTCTGGGCAGCCATCATCGCCCTGGGCCTGTTTGAAGGCGCGTATGCATCCGAGATATTCCGGGCAGGCATAACATCCATCGACAAAGGCCAGTGGGAAGCCGCCAAAAGCCTTGGCATGGGTCCATACGCCATGTACCGCCACATCATCCTGCCTCAGGCCATCAGGCGTGTGCTGCCACCACTGACAAGTCAGGCCGTGTCGCTGGTCAAGGACTCCGCACTGGTCAGCACGGTCGCCATTCTTGACCTGACACAACAGGGCCGGATGATTGATGCCGAAACATTTTTGACTTTTGAAATATGGTTCACTGTCGCCGCCATATACCTTGTCGTCACGCTGGCCTTGTCCGCTGTGGTGAAAATTCTGGAACGACGGTTCAACGGCTTAAACCCTTAATTTCAAAGGAGTACGTCATGACCATTTGGAGAGCAATCAAGACTGGCGAGGGTACTGTCATCGCCATTTTGGGGGTATCCCATGTCACCTTTGCCCAGGAATCATGCAAACTATAACCAACTTTCTGCCCGGCAGAGCCCGCCGGACCAAGGAGAATCGTATGAAAACCTTACGACTTGCCGCTCTTTTGACAATTTTTTGCCTGTTCGCCTTTACACTCGGGTGCAGCCAGGCCCCCCAGCAGACTGATTCAAAAAACACCGCAGCCAAAACCAGCCAACTTGATATCATCCTCAAGCGTGGCACCATCAAGGTCGGGTTCGACACTTTCAAGCCATGGGCCATGAAAGACAAAGAGGGTAACTACATTGGTTTTGAAATTGATGTAGCCAAGAAACTCGCCAAAGACATGGGCGTTGAAATCGAATTCATCCCCACCAAGTGGTCCGGCATCATCCCGGCCCTGCTCACCGGCAAATTCGATATCATCATCGGTGGCATGAGCGTCACTCCGCAACGAAATCTCAAGGTCAACTTCTCCGTTCCATACGAATTCTCGGGATTATCCATCGTTGCCAACCAGAAACTGGCAGGTGGTCGCTCAACCCTTGCGGATTTCAACAACCCTGAAACAACCATTGCCGTTCGGCTGGGCACCACTGCTGCCGAGGCAACCAGGAACTTCCTGCCAAAAGCCAAGACTCTTTTCTTCGACGAAGAGTCCCAGACAATCCAGGAGCTGTTGAATGGCCGGGTGCATGCCGTGGTTGCTTCAAGCCCCCTGCCCTCCACCATGTCCGATGAATATCAGGACACGCTCTATCTGCCCTTGCAAAAAGACTTCTCCAAGGAACCCATTTCCTTTGCAGTCAGGAAAGGCGACCCGGACTACCTGAACTGGCTCAACAACTGGGTCGTGGTCACCATGAGCAAGGGGTGGCTCCAGAATCGTTATGAATACTGGTTCTTCAGCAATGAATGGGAAAGCATGATCCAGTAACTGGCACGATTCATTGAAAGCAAAAACACACAAGCACCGCCTGCGCATCACCCCGCTGGACGTCACAATTATCGTGGCTCTGGCGGGGATGCTCGGCTACGTCATCTTCAAGGCGAGTACCGGACTGAACTACCACTGGAAATGGGAAGTCATTCCGCAATACCTGCTGCGCTTCAGTGAAGCCGACCAGACGTGGAAACCGGGACTGCTGACGCAGGGACTGATCACCACCATCAGATTAAGCCTCTGGTCCGGTATCATGGCGACCATACTTGGCATTATTGTCGGCCTTTTTCGCGTCAGCCCAAGCCTTTTCAAACGCCAGATAGCGACCACCTATGTGGGCCTCATCCGCAACACACCGCCTTTGGTACTCATTTTCATTTTCTATTTCTTCATCGGCGACCAGATCATGAACCTCCTGCGCATCGATGATTTCGTCTACTCCCTCTCAAAGGAATCCAAGGAATTCATGGGGATATTCTTCGGACCCATGAACCGTTTCCCTCAATTCCTGTCGGCTATGATCACATTGACGCTGTTTGAAGCGGCATACATCGCCGAGATAGTCCGTGCGGGCATAGAATCAATTGAAACAGGTCAGTGGGAGGCTTCGACAGCTCTGGGCATGAGCCGGACTCGTGCGATGCTGCACGTGATATTACCTCAGGCCATACAACGCATGTTGCCAGCCTTGGCCGGACAGTTTATATCAATCATCAAGGACTCGGCCATAGTGTCTGTCATCTCCGTTGAAGAGCTGACATTTCAGGCCCAGCAAATAATGACCACCACCTACCGCAGCTTTGAGGTATGGACCACTGTTCTGGGTATGTATTTTGTCCTTACTTTCATGTGTTCACTGGCTGTAAGGAAGCTTGAACTCACACTGAAAAGGTAAAAAGTGTTTCAATTTATCAAGGATTTTTTCAACAATACATCAGATGAAGAAACTGCCACGACCCCGGTAGTGGAAGATAAAAAAAGTGAACCATTCGATCTGGAGGCATTTCAAATGAGTGATGATATCAAAGTCTACGCCCTTTCAACCTGCATCCATTGCAGGAATGCAAAGAAATACCTCGATGAATGCGGAGTCAAATATCAATGCGTCCACGTTGATGAACTCAAAGGCGAAGACCGCAAGAAAATCGTTCAGGAAATCAAGGGACATAACCCTTCGGTCTCGTTCCCGACTCTGGTTATCCGAGACAAGGTGGTTGTTGGATTCCACAAGGACAAGATAGATAAGGCACTCAAAGGCGAATAATAATGGACGCAAAAACAATCTATGAACACCTGAAAAAAATTCAGGAGGCAAAAGGCTACTATTTCAACGAGGACATGGATATGACCATGCCCCTGATTGAAAGCCTGCTGGCCAACAAGGAACGCCTCGGATACATGGCCTGTCCCTGCCGCCTGGCAAACGAAGAATTTGAAGACGACAAGGACATCATCTGTCCTTGTGTCTACCGCAAAGCCGATGTCGAGGAATTCGGAGCCTGTTACTGTGCCCTGTATGTCAGCAAGGAATACATTGAAGGGACAATCGAAAAGAAACAGGTCCCCGAACGCAGACCGCCAGAGAAAATTCTTTTCTAACCATCTACGATCACAATAGAAAAGGCTCCATCAATTGACGGAGCCTTTTTCTTGTTTCAGACTTTTAATACCCAGCTAGATTATATCTTTGAGAATCCGCAAATGCCGGTTGCGTACTTCATTGATGATGTCTGACTTGCTTGCCATTGTGCCACCGGCATAGACTGCGAGGTTGATGGTCTCCCGCGATCTGAATCCCTTGAAGTTCGTCTTTTTCTCCCTGACCTTCTTGCCGGTGATAAAGGAAATGGTCTGTTCATCCTCGACATATTCCGGCATCACCGTCCCCATGGTCACGGATGAAATGATGATGAACGTCTCTTCCGTGACGTAGTTGCGGATTATTTCGGTCAAGGCAGCTCCAATGACTGACCCGGCGGCCATGCCGGTCAGCGCGTCCGCAGGCCTGCCACCTTGAATACCCGTGAAAGCACCGGCAACACCACCCCCAGCGGCTCCCAGGAATGTGTATTCCGATGGCAACATATCCGTCACCTGCCCGAAATACTTGACATTGATATCAAGAAGAATCCCGAAATCATTGCCACTACTGATCTCATAGCCGATATCCCTGTAGGATTGCTCTAGCTGCTGGCGGAAATTGTAGAGATCAAGCGATGAATCGCCCGTGGTATTGCGAATTCGCAGTTTCAGTTTATTATTTCTGAACATGGCCGGGTCAGCGATGAACTCACCGCTTTTGACGGCTCCATATGCATAACCACTCTTTTCGTCCTTGACGAGATTGTACTTATTTTTCTGCGTGGATACGCAAGAAGAAAGTACCAGCGCAGCAATGGTCAACAGAACGATTATTATACTTTTCCTATACATTTATTTGCTCCCTTTGCAGACTTTGATTCCGTTATCTTTGAGGAACGAAAACACTTCCGAGTAATGAATGGCAAAATTCAATCCATGTGCGGTCCGGCCATCTCCCATCTTGGAGTAGCCCCAATCATTCACACCAATCACGTAGTTGCCGTAGAACAACGGCCCACCTGAATTGCCACCATTAATGGCGGCATCAGTCTGAATATACTGAATCCAATCATTGGATGCCGCATAATTAATCGGCTTCATCTTGCGTATGGAACTGAGCGTACCGCGAGCGATGGAAAACTCCAACCCATTGGGGTGTCCTATGGCTTCCACGGTCTCGCCAAGCGGGATTGTCCGTTTGTCGTAAAAACATACGGGCTTTTGTTTTACATCGGCCTGAATGAGGGCCAGATCAAGACGGGCATCACGGGCAATGACCCGCCCCATGGTTTCACGCCCGGAAAAGAGCTTCAACTTGACGTAACTGTTCTCTTCAACCACATGATAGTTGGTCAAAATCATGTCTTCGGTCACGTAGAAGCCACTTCCAAGTCCTGCACCAAGGTTGCGAACGACTACGACGTTATCAAAACGCTTGTCATAATATTTGTCGTATTCATACGTCTCTTCCTTATGCTTGAGCTGGGCAGCACTTGTGTCGTTAACAACGGCCCGGTGGACAGCTCCCATGGATGCATACTTCTTCCACGAAGAAGGCCTGCTGGCATATTGCTCCAAAAGGTCTGATAGATTGACGACGACCGGCTCCAGTTCGTGCCGGACAACATCCTCTTCCAGCACCGATGTCTGCAAGAATTTCTGCTGGTTCGGGTCTGATTTCTGCAAATCATAGCAAACAGTGAAGAACGACTTCTGACTGACATCAAACGTATCCCTGAAAAAAACCTTCTTTCTCTTATCCACTATATAGTAGTTCACTGTGGCGAACTTGTAGATATCCATATGCGCCTTGCTCACCAAATACGGTTGATAGTCGGGAACAGACAGATACTTTGGCGTTGTTCTCATCTTTTGTTTCAAGGCATCCAGACGCTTGTTGGTATCCTCTATCTTGTCGTCCTTCCGGGACTCGTCAATGAGATGCGCTGTAATCGAAATTATCCAGGACGTCGTATCTCTGGATTCGGCAGCATGGTACTGGCTGGACGCGGCTGCGAGTTCCGCTTTGATGATATCGTATTCAGGATTGTCTTCCTTGCTATACGATGCCACGTACGTTGAGCTTACTTTTTCATTCCGGGCCACAATCCGCTTGGCCTTGGAAACAGCCACATTCATCAGGATAAGGATATCCGCTTCCTTGACGGCTTTGTGCGAAAATGCCTTGCGCATGCTCGCCTTAGACGCATCAAAGGGGATATCAACCTTGACGCTGATAGGGAAATCAAGTGCCTTGTCTTTAATCAGATCAGGGCTGGTCACTTGCAGGAAAGCTATCTTGATTCCAGGAATACGTTTCAGGTTCATTCCGGCGGCACGGCATTTAGCATAGGCTGCCAAAATATCTTTGAGTTCGGCATTTTTGCCCTTGGGACACAGTGACAAAAAATATCGCTGCGCCATATCGTCCCGGACGGATTCAGGCAAATTCTTGCCATAGGTGGCGAGGAACGTATCGGCCTGAGCGGTGGAGAACCCGGACAAAGCATTGCTCCAGGTCCGTTTGTTTTCTGCAAGAATCGATGATGCATTGACGGAAACGGGATACACGGCAAAGAAATCCTGCCCTGTTCCCAACGGGAATGCGGCAAAAGAAGCCGATGCATCAGCGCGAATAAGATCATCCTTAGCTTTCAATGCACTGACAGCTTCATTATATATTGCAGGACGGTATCTCGGATACTTGAAGGCTGCGACTTTCTTGAGATCATCAAGTTTGGCCTGCAATGCAGACAATTCGGCCTTGATGCTCCCCCACCCGGATTGAGAGACAGGCCACTCAATACCATTGGCCTTGTCCCTGATTTCCGTGGCAGCCGGAGAATATTTGTATTCCAAGGCTCCGGCCAGACGATCAAGGGTGGCCTTGACTTCAGGGTCCTGAAAAGCACCCGCAAAAAAAGCCTCCTGATGTACAATGACATCGGAAGCTTCCTCGATTTTACCCTGATCCAGCAATACCGCCACCTGCTTGGCAGGGGTCTCAAAGGCGTTGTTCACCCCGCTCCCCTTGGAAGCCTTGCAAGCTGAAAGAGTTAGAATTGCACAGAGACAGAGAACCGCGACAGAAACAGCACGACTCATGAGAACCTCACTCCTATTTACCCCGGAATAATTCATTAATTCAAACGAATAAAACAATGTCCAACCCCACTTGGACAAACTATTTTGGGATAAACAATAATCCGATGAAAAGCAATCCACTTATTGAACAATGCCTATTTGTCAAGCCTTCCATAACAAAAAAAAGGCATCGCCTTGAACAGCGAAACCTTTTTTTCATTCAATAGAGAGTTGTCAAATCACGATTGAGACACAGCCAAAGCCTGATCCAGATCAGCTAGAATATCGTCCGCGTCTTCAATACCCACGGATATTCGGATCAAATCAGGTCCCACACCGGCAGCCAGTTGCTCTTCGGCCGTAGACTGCCCATGCGTTGTCGTCGCCGGATGAATCACCAATGTCTTTGCATCCAGAATATTCGCCAGATGTGAGCACAACTTAACCGACTCGATGAACTTCTTCCCGGCACTCAAACCGCCCTTGACGCCAAAGCCGAAAACAGCCCCCGGTCCCAACGGAAAGAGGCTTTTGGCCCGATCATGGTCCTTGTGACTCGGCAATCCAGCATA